>JACRLI010000014.1:168307-378915 GCA_016235265.1 Candidatus Eisenbacteria bacterium | reverse complement strand
CTGGGGTGGAAGAAGCCGATCTTCTTGAATCGCCAGCCGCTTGTGTGGCAATGGAATGGGCAGGACGGGTTGGGGCAATGAGGCGGACGGAAGGTGGCCATGCAGGGCATACCCTGCATGGCTCATGCTAGACACATTCTTCGAAGCACAACCTCTGTGTTATGGCGCGTCCCCGGGCCCGCCGCACTCAGATCCCGCCGCCCTGGTCGAACCGGTCCGGCACCGGACGGGGCTCCTCCAACGGGTCGCTCATGGCCCGGAAGGCCTCCTCGATCTGCTCCATGGTGAGACCCTCGGGAATCGTCAGCTGGACCGGCTTCTGGCGCAGCTCCGCCACCTCGCGCCCCAGCTCCTGGAGCTGCTCGTGCAGCGCGGTGATGGCCCGCGCGGTGGGGTCGGGAATGCGGTTGTGCTCCAGTTCGTGCCCGGGGCGCTGTTCCTCCGCCTTCGACTCCTCGAGCACGCGGCCGGGGATGCCCACCACCGTGGAACGCGGCGGCGTGGACTTGATCACCACCGAGCCGGAGCCCACGCGCGTGTGGTGGCCCAGCGTGATGTTGCCCAGCACCTTCGCTCCCGATCCCACCACCACGTGCTCCTCCAGCGTGGGATGGCGCTTGCCCTGGCTCAGGCTGGTACCCCCCAGCGTCACCCCCTGGTAGATCAGGCAGTCGTCGCCGATCACGGACGTCTCGCCCACCACCACGCCCATGCCGTGGTCAATGAACACGCGCCGCCCAAGGACCGCGCCCGGGTGGATCTCGATGCCGGTCAGGAACCGCGCGAGGTGCGAGATGAACCGCGGCAGGATGGGCACGCGCCACCGCCACAGCCGGTGCGCCCAGCGATACATCCACTGCGCGTGCAGGCCCGGGTAGCACAACAGGATTTCCAGGGCCCCGCGTGCGGCGGGATCCTTGGAGCGGATGGTGCGGATGTCCTCGACGATTCGCAGCATGCGGCCTCGATGCGCGGCCCGCGCGTCCTGCGGAGAATGGCGCCGGCGCGGCGGGCGCGGTCCACGCCCCGGTGGTCCGGATTCCCCGCCTACGGCCCGACCGGCGCGGCGTCCTCCGGGAAATCGAACAGCGGCGTCGAGAGGTAGCGCTCCCCGTGGCTGGCGAGCACCGCCACGATGCGCCTGCCGGCCATCTCGGGCCGCTTCGCCACCTGGACCGCGGCCCACGCCACGGCGCCCGAGGAGATGCCCACCATCAGGCCCTCCTCGCGGCACAGCCTGCGGGCGAACTCGAAGGAGTCCTCGTTGGTCACCTGGATCACCTCGTCAATCACCGCGGTATTGCGCACCTTGGGGACGAAGCCCGCACCGATGCCCTGGATCTTGTGCGGTCCGGGCGCCCCGCCGGAGAGCACCGGCGAATCCTTGGGCTCCACCGCGATCACCCGGCACGCCGGGCTCCTCGCCTTCAGCATCTCCCCCACGCCGGTGATGGTGCCTCCGGTGCCCACGCCGGCCACCAGCGCGTCCACCTTGCCGCTGGTGTCCTCCCAGATCTCCACCGCGGTGGTCACGCGGTGGATTTCCGGGTTCGCGGGGTTCTCGAACTGCCCGATGATGATCGAGTTCGGGATCTCCCGGTGCAGCTCCTCGGCCCGCGCGATGGCCCCCTTCATCCCCTTCGCGCCCTCCGTCAGCACCACCTTCGCACCGAACGCGGCCAGGATCTTGCGCCGCTCGAGGCTCATCGTCTCGGGCATGGTGAGCACCAGCGGGATGCCCTTCGCCGCACAGATGAAGGCCAGCCCGATCCCGGTGTTCCCGGAGGTCGGCTCCACCACGGTGGTCACGCCCGGCTTGATGAGCCCGCGCGCCAGTGCGTCCTCGATCATCGAGTACCCGATGCGGTCCTTCACCGACGACATCGGGTTGAACGACTCCAGCTTGAACAGGAGCTCCGCCTTCACCTCCTTCTGGAGCACGCGGGTGCGCACCAGCGGCGTGCGGCCGATGGTTTCGAGGACGCTGTCGAAGATCCGAGGCATGGTGGGATTCTCCCGCGGCCGGAAGTCGGTCGGTGCTAGGGACCGGGTTGCACGCCCTTCACGCGGGACGCGTTGATGAGCACCCGGATGTTGTTGCTCGCGGCGTCCAGCGGCAGAACGAAGTAGTACGCCCGCGTGGGCGGGAAGTGATGGGTGATGCCAACGATGGTCTCTCCGTCCTCGAAGGTCACCCGGATGGTCCTGGCGCCCCGCAGCCGCGCGTCGGCGGGATCGGGGCGGGTCGCGTCGGTATACTTGGCGTTGCCCGAGAGGTCCTTGACGAAGAAGAGGGCCTTGAGGTCCGCCAGCCTCACGTCCACGGTGACGCCTTCGGGCGTGCGCACGTGGCACACGGGACGCGACGGATCCACGTCCATGCTCGTGCCCTTCACCACCCTGCCGTCCGCGTGTCGCGCTACGACGAAATTCGGCATCCGTGCCCTCCCGGGGATCGTGTTGGCTTGGATGATTCCCGCGCGGCGGGGGTGCGCATCGGGGCCGGTTTCCAGGCCGCGCGTGCGTTCAATCCCGCGTTTTCAGTATGTTTCAGCGTCGGGAGCCCGCCGCGTGCGCCGCGGGGGCTCCCGCCGGCCTCAGGAATGCAACTCCACCACGTCCCGGTCCACCAGCACGTGGTGGCGGTCCACCTGCTGCCCGTCGAAACGGGCATGGCCCCAGATGCGCGCGTACTTCATGCGCCCGGCCACGTCCTTGTGCACGTGCAGCGCCAGCTCGTGCACCGTGGCGCCCTGCGGCAGCACGAACGGGCGCTCCATGTCCGGCTTCCTGCCCGGCTCCTTGGCGTAGACGCGGATCATGTGCAGGTCGCGGAACAGCAGCGCGCGCAGGTCTTCGAGCCCGGAGCCGCGCTCGGCCGACACGCGAAACACCGGGATGTCGGCGGGCAGCGACTCGCGCGCCATTTCCAGGAATGTGCCGTCGTCGTCCAGGTCCGCCTTGTTCAGCAGCGTGTAGACGGGCCGCTGCACGATCAAGGGCGAGACGTCCGCGGGCAGCGGGCGCGTGAGTGGCCACACGCGGGCCTTTTCCAGCACCGCGGCGCAGGCCTCCACGGCCTCCGCCAGGCCGTCGTCGGTGGGGTCGAACACGAGCAGCACCCCGTCGGCGTTGTGCGCCACGTTGGCCATGTACGGCTCGGTGCGGTGCGCGGCGACAGCGGGTGTGTCCACCAGTTGCACCTGCACGTCCTCGAAGGGCATCATGCCCGGTTGCGGCACGTGCGTGGTGAACGGGTAGGGCGCCACCTCGGGGTGCGCGTGGGTGAGCGCGCGAAGCAGCGCCGACTTGCCGGCGTTGGGCGGGCCCAGCAGGGCCCACTGCCCCGCGCCCTCCCGCTTCACGTGGCCGGGATCGGCGCGCTTGGTGCCGCCCTTCGCCCCGTGCTCGGCCTCGTCCTCCAGCTTGGCGATACGCCGGCGGATGTCCGCCTGGATCTTCTCCGTGCCCTTGTGCTTGGGCAGGAGTTGCATCATCTCGCGGAGCGCGGCCAGCTTGTCCTCGTGGCTCACCGCCGCGCGGAAGCGGTCCTCCGCCTCCTTGTACTGGGGCGTGAGATTCGCGGGCATTGGTAGATCCTACGTGACACCGTGGGTCACACGGTGCGGGGTAGAACCCCCTTTCAGACCGTGCGTGCGGATTTCCCGCACACGGCTTACGGGTGGGATCTCGGATGGCTGCATTACGCGGTCCCCGGGTAACAGACGGTGCCTCGCAGGCGGTGCAGCCCGTGCTGATGGAAGAACTGGCGAGTCCAGAGGTCGGCTTCGCCCGCTCGCAGATGGCGACCCTTGCGCTTCACCATGAAGCCATGGAGCCGCTGCCAGACGTACGTGTCGACCCGATTGAACTTGTTGTTGGCGTTCCCGGTCTGGAAGTAGGTGCCCCAGCCACGAAGCACCGGGTTGAGGTCGCGGATCAAGACCCGCACATCCTTCACCCCGTTGCGTTCCCGGCCGGTCAACTCCTTCACCCGCTGCCGTACCCGTTGCATGCTGCGCTGCGAGGGCCACCGCTGGAGAAAGTACACCCTTTGGCGTTCTCTCGCCCAAATCGGTCCGCTCAGTCGCTTGCGCAGGTGACAGCCGAGGAAATCAAGCCCCTGCTGTCCCCAGCTCAGATCCAGCCGCTTCGTCTTCTCCGGGTGCAGCTCCAGCCCCAGCCGCGTGAGGATCCCCTTCACCCGGCGCTCGGCCTCCTCGCACGCCGACTTCGTCCGACACATCACCACGAAGTCGTCCGCGTAGCGCACCAGCATGCCCAGATGGGCCCACCGGCGTTCCCACACCGTGTCGAGAGCGTTGAGGTAGATGTTCGAGAGCAGCGGCGAAATCACTCCTCCCTGGGGTGTCCCAGAGAGGTTCTCCCGCATCTGTCCCTCTTCCATCACCCCGGCACAGAGCCACTGCCGCAGCAGCTTGAGTACCCGCCGATCCGAGACCCGCTGTTCCACCAGAAGCATCAGCTTCCGATGGTCGATGCTTCCGAAGTAATCTCGAATGTCCGCATCCAGTACGTGGTTGTAGCCCCGAGATCCCAGCTTGCGCAGGCTCTCCAGGGCCCCGGTGGCGCTCCGCCTCGGCCGGAACCCAAACGAGCACGGACGGAAGTCCGCCTCGAAGATCGGCTCCAGCACCAGCTTCGCCGCCGCCTGCACCACCCGGTCCCGTACCGTCGGTATGCCCAACGGCCGCTTCTTGCCATCCGCCTTCGGGATGTACCGGCGCAACACCGCTGCTGGCCGGTACCTGCCTGCTCGCAGCATCTCGCCAAGCTCTTCCAGGAAGCGCTCGACTCCGTACTGCTCCAGCCCGGCCAGCGTCTCTTCATCCACGCCTGCCGCGCCTCGGTTCCGCCTCACCCGCTTCCACGCTTCCCGAAGGACGTCACCCCTCCAGATGCGGTCATACAGCGCGTGGAATCGGCGCCCCGGCTGCCGCTTGGCCGCCACCCACAGCCGACGTTGAAGTTGTCGCACTTTGTCGCGGGACTCGCGCCCCGCGGGGTTGTTGGGTCCGGTCTTGCCGGCCATGCCCTTGCGCTTACCTCCGCCTTCGGCTCTCCCGCCCCAGGGGCCCTTTCCTCCAGCGGCGTTCTTCGTCACCGCCATCCTCGGCACTACGACCCCCTCGGACTCCCGCTGTGCAGCGCTCGACTTCACCTTCGGCTTATACGAGCCACCTCGCCCCGACGCGGGGCCACACAGACGGGCCTCTCCTGTTCCGCACCGAACCTTGACCGCGTGCCGCGCCCCCTACCCCGGCAGGACTCGCTGCGCGTGTTCCTCGAAGTCTCGCGCTGCGAACATGGCCTTCGCCGTGACATGCTCGGCTCGGCTCCCGCATTGTTTATCTGTCGAGGCGGCAGACTTCACTTCATGTTGCGGCCCGCAATCTCGCTTCCTCCGTAGAGGCTCTTGACGCCCCGCTCAGACGCAGGAATCTCTCCCAACGCCCGGGACCTGCTACCAGAGGCTTCGATCTTCTCTGGGCGGGACTCTCACCCGCTGGCTCGGTGCAGCGTGAACGGCTGGGAGCCGTTCGTCAGGACGCACCATGGCGGGATGATAGCAGGATACCGGGCGGGGAGTGTAGCGGGGGCTGCTCGGGGTGGATCGGCCGCGGGCCTGGTCGACCGCGCGGGGCGGATCGGCTGTGGCGCCCGGGCTATTGCCCCGACCGGGCGGCCCGCGGCGATGCGTGCCGGTCAACGCGACGGCAGAATCCGTGGCACCGCCTCCGCGGCGGGCATCCGGAGCGCCACGTCCACCTCCAGGGAGGTGTCCTCCGGGTTCACCTCGATGGCCTTCGCGCCGCTCGAGCGGACCGCCGCCACGATGCCCGCCGCGGGGTACACCGCGCCGCTGGTGCCGATGACCAGCACCGCGTCCGCGCCCGCAACCGCGAGTTCCGTGGACTTCACCGCCTCCGAAGGAATGGCCTCCCCGAACCACACCACTCCCGGTCTCTCCGGCGCGTGGCAGCAGGGCGATCGCGGCAGTTCCGGGTACTCGAGGTCGGCGACCAACCGCTCCTCCCGGCACTCCCCGCACCGGTTGTGCCACAGCGAGCCGTGAAAGCGCACCACCGCCGAGGTGCCGGCGCGCTCGTGCAGGCCATCCACGTTCTGGGTGATGAGCGTGCCGCGCCCCAGCTGCGACCACGCCGCGATGGCCCGGTGCGCGGCGTTCGGCTCGCAGGCGCGCACCGTGCGGCGACGCTCCAGGTACCAATCCCATACCAGCCGGGGGTCCGCAGCGAACGCCTCGGGCGTGGCCAGCTCCATGAAGCTGCGGTTGCGCCAGTAGCCGCCGGCGCCACGGAAGGTGGGAACGCCGCTCTCGGCGGAGATGCCCGCGCCGGTGAGGATCACCAGGCGGCGCGAGGCGCGGAGAACTGCGGCGGCGAGACTTGGTGCCGTCGGGGAATCGGCCATGGCGGGAGTGTAGCATGGGCCCGCAGCGCTGCCGGCCCGCCCCCTACTTCGGCCGCCTTCCCGCCCTCGCCTCCGCCACCGTGAACCCCGCCGGCTGCACGTGCCCCGGGCTCCGGCCCGGCGTCACCTCGGCAGCCCAGTCTCCGCGGCCCACCGCGTCCTGGATCGCAGCGACGGCCTCCGCGGGGAGCCCGTCCACGATGCCCGTCTCGCAGCCGTGGGCGAAGGCCGCATAGGCGAGCTGGAGTGCGAACATCGCGTGGGCTTCGTCCGGATGCCCCTCATCCACGATGTCCACCGCCAGCGCCTCCGGCTGCCCGATGACTCCCGTCACCTGGTGCAGGGAGTAGTCCTGGTTCGCGGAGCACGCGGCGGGAGTCGCCTCCCGTTCCTCCGGGCTCTGCCACGAG
This sequence comes from Candidatus Eisenbacteria bacterium, assembly GCA_016235265.1. Taxonomy (NCBI): domain Bacteria; phylum Candidatus Eiseniibacteriota; species Candidatus Eiseniibacteriota bacterium. The sequence goes on along the minus strand of JACRLI010000014.1, from coordinate 372,049 downwards.
CGAATGATCATCGGCTGCCGGCCGATCCCCTCCAGGTCGGAGAGGATCGCGCGCACCTTCTCGGCGAATGGCGGGTACACCTCGGCCAGCTTCTCCCGGTTGCGCGCGGCGCGTTCGAGATCCCGGGCCCCTCGCGAGCGTCCCTGTGTGATTGGCATTCGATACTCCGTCTCGGGCTCTTCCCGCTTCGGGCCCGCTCCCGCCCACCGGGAACCGGCGGATGGGCAGCGTGAGCCCAGTCTTGCGTGCTCGACTCGAGTTTCGCCGGCGGCCATGGCCCCGGGGTGTCCCAGTGCGGAGAGCCAGGTGGCGCGTCGCGGAGCCGATCTGTCCGCGAGATTGCTCCACCCAACCGAGCGCCCCCCTCGGGCCATGGGCCTGCCGGACGATGCCTCGGCGGAACCGGATTCCGCCGGTGTCATGGCCGGAGCGGGCGCACCCCCGCGGGTTCGTGACCGGAGCCCGCCCTCGGCGGGGTCGTCCCTGCCGGCGCCCCTCCCGGGCGCTTTCCTGCCCTGGCCTCTCCCAGGGACAGCCCGGCAGCCTGGACGTGCAGCGGGTTCCAGCCCAGCTTCACGCGCGCGCCCCAGTCGCCGCGGGCGATCGCGGCCGTCACTGCTTCGGCAAGATTGTGAGGAAGGCCCATGAGGATGCCGGTCTGGCAGGAGTGCGCCTGGGCGGAGCTGGCGAGCTGGAGAGCGAAGGGAATGCGGATTGCGTCCGGATCGTCGTTCTCGACCACGTCCGCCGCGAGCGACTCGGGTTGATTCAGGCGCCCGGAGATGCCGTGCATTCCGTGCACGCTCTGGCTGATGCCGGCCTTGTACGCCTTGAGCTCCTCTTCGGGACTGCGCCACGCCACCTGGATCCGGGGCCGGAAGCCGGCGGCTTCCAGTTCCGACAGGATGGGTCGAACGCTGTCCGCGAAGTGCGGGTACAGCTCGGCGAGCTTCTCGCGGTTGCGGGCCGCGCGCTGCGTTTCCTTCTGGCCGATCTCCGGCTCCGTCCCGATGTTCACGGCTCACCACCTCCTTGCGTGGCACGCGGCGTGTGGAGTTCCCGCGCGCATTGCGGCCGGTGCTGCAGCTACCTGAGGTCGATCCTCCACTTGTCCAGGCTGTCGAGCAGCGCCGGCAGCAGCCGGTGCGCGCCGCTGAGTTCGCCGAAGGGCGCGTCCAGGCCGGCGACCAGGCGCCAGGGCGCGCCCAACGAGCCGGTGCGGACGTCTCGCGCATCGAGCCAGGCCAGCAGCCTTCGCTGGTCCGGAAGCCGGAGTCGGTCCACCGGGTCCACGAACAGAGTCCCACCGGCAGCTGGCGAGTCCGGGTGCCGCAGGATCGAGAAACTGGTGGCCGGCACAGGGGAGGACCCGTCCACGCATCGGAACGCCCCCCCCGGTCTGACCCACTCCCGGTGGAGAAGCCGCGCGAAGCTCTCGCGAATCCGCGAGGATCCGCCGATCACCAGCACCGGGCCACTCCACCGGGAGGTCCGATCCGCCCACACCTCGAACTCTCGAAGCCTGGCGGACCGGCCGCCGGCCACCGGGTACCCGGTGAACTGCGTGCTCACAGGGGGATGCTCAATACGGTTGAGGTCGCGGTCAGGATCATGAGATCGAGCAGCGACAGCGAGGTGGAGGTGGTGCACGTCGCGGGAATCGGCTGAGGATTGTCAGGCTCTCCAGCCAGGGCCGCTGCGGGAGCAAGGAGTGTCGCGACGCAGACGAGCACGAGGCCGGTGCGGAGCAAGCGGGAGCGGATCGAGGCCATGGGCTACCTCCAAAGTTGCGGTTGTGGACCGCGCGATGATCACGCGGCCGACCTAAGCCGGTGCCGGCCTATAAGGCACCGAACGTGCCGCCATGAAGCGATGGGTCTTCGGTTCAAGATCGAAGTAACTATCTATTTTATCATAATACGAGACAGCATGTTACGGCTGGGGTTGAGATTTTGCCGTTTCTTGAGAGCGAGCTCTCTGGGATGGTATTCGTAGAGTTCTACGAGGAGTGTGCGGTAGTGAGCCGACTTCGAGATAGTAACTGATGGTATTACAGCATATTACGGTCATGTAACATAGATTCGTAAGGATTTACGACAATTCGTGAGGATTTGCGTCTCACGCGCCTCCGCGGGTCCTCAGCGCGCCACTTCGTTGGCCGCAGCCGAGTTGACCTTGCCCCTTCCCGCTCCTAGACTCATCCGCATGCCTTACGGTTCTGACTGGCTGCCACCGGGATTCTCATGGCAACGCGGCCTTGGGCATGGTGCGGAGGGAGAGGTCCACCTGGTGCTGGATCTCGCTTCGGGCACACCCCGGGCGATCAAGGTGCTTTCCAGCTCCGAGGACGCGCAGTCTCGCGCTCGCTTCGAGCGAGAGTTCGAGACGCTGGTGTCGCTGCGCCATCCGCACATCGTGGCGGCTCACGATTTCGGCTACCTCGCGGACGGCCGGTTGTTCGTCGTTCTCGATCACCTGCCGGGCGGCAGCCTATTGCAGCAGCAACTGCCGGCCGCACCCGCTATCGCGGACCTCTGGCTTGCCCAGTTACTGGAAGCGCTGGAGTTCCTGCACCTGCAGGGACTCCTCCACCTGGATCTCAAGCCTGCCAACCTGTTGTTCACCGAGCCCGCTGGTGACGGTCCGCCGACGCTCTGCGTAAGTGACTTCGGTCTGCTGGGCCGGCTGGGCGAGGTTCCCCTTCGGGCCGGCACACCCGGCTACGTGGCACCCGAGGTGCTGCGGGGCGAGACCGCCGATTCGCGGGCGGATCTCTACGGCGTGGGCACGCTGGCGTACGAGCTCTATACCGGCCGGGCGTGTTTTCCGGGCGCGACCCCGCAGGAGCGGACGGAACGGCAGCTGACGGACCGGTGGGACGCGGCTCCGCTGCGCGGTCGGCCCGAGCTGGTGGCCATCCTGCGCAGGCTCCTGTCCCCGCGACCGGATCTGCGGCCGGCAGATGTGGCGACTCTCCGTCGCCTCCACCCCGAGTGGGCTACCCCTGCGGAGGACGCAGGGGTCACGGCAATCCCTGGCTCCCTCCCCGGCGCAGAGTTGGCCGCGGTCCTGGAGGCGACCTCCGCGGACTCGCCCCGCGACGTGCGCATCACCGCTCCCCCGGGCACGGACCCCGGCGCGCTGTTGCGGACCGCACTGGGACGTCTGAAGACCTCGGGGCGGCGCACAGTGCTGCTCGACCGGGAGGTGCGGGACGCCTGGCGACTGCTTTCGCGCGAGCCGGCCGTCGAGATTGCCCTCATCGACGGGTTTCACGAACTTCCGGAACGGGTCCTCGCGGATCTCGGGCAGTGGCGGGAGACCGTTTCCGCGTCTCGCGTGGTGGCATCGTGCGACGAGGCGCTGATGGATGCCTCCCACCGCGCGGCCCTGCGTCGCCTCGCTCCGAAGGCAACGTTTGTCAGGCTGGAACCGCAGGCCGGCGGAGGCGGCGCGGCAGGGACAGGTCCAGGCGATCCGCTCGCGGAGATACTCCTGCGGCTCCCGGGGGACGTGCGGCGGTTCCTCTTCGTGGCCGCCTGGATCGGAGAAGCGGAAGCGCGCCGTCACGCCGGCGAGTTCGCGCCCCCGCTGGCGCCCCCGGCATCGCTGCGCGAGCTGCGGGGGTGGTTACGTACCCCTCCGAGACTTCGGGCAGCCGCGAAGCGCGCATTGGAGCAGGCCGAATCGGCGGAGCTCGCCACGATGTGCCTGCGGCTTTCCGAAGCCCTGGATCCCCGCGACCGCGCCGACCTGGCGGAGCTCTGCAGTGATTCGAGCACCCGGCAGGAGTGCCTTCTGGACGCAGCCCGGGCCTCGCGCCTTCCTCTCATCTGGGGACGGGCCCTGGATGTGCTTCCTCCGGGCGAGCAGCGGACCGCGATCCTGGACGAGGCCCTGGAAGCCTTCTCCGCGGCGGGAGGAGATCCGCGGGAGGAAGCGTGCCTGCGCGAGCGGCTCCAGGGCCGGCTGGAATCCAGGCGCCGCTGCGAGCTGCTGCGGAGGCTCGCATGGTGCCGGCTGCGGGCAGCGGACACGAGTGGGGCGCGGGAACCGTTCGAGCAGGCCGTGGAGGCCGCCGGTCAGGATGCCGTTTCGCGTGCCGCGGCGCTGGCGGACCTGGGATGGCACCGGGCCGTGGCCCACTCTCCCGGGGAGGCCCGCGCCTGCTACGAGGAGGGCCTCCGGGCGGCGCCAGGGGACGCGCACGTGACCCGCAGCCGCCTGCTGAACCGTCTCGGGGTCCTCACATGGCGCGCGGGCGAGCGGCGGCACGCGGAGGACTTCCTGCACCAGGCTGCCATCGAAGCGAGGGCCGCCGGGGATGTCGACGCGGAAAGCGCGAGCTGGTCGAACCTGTGCCTTCTGCTGCAGGAAGAGGGCCGCCTCGAAGAGATCATGATTCGAGGGAAGGAGCAGCTGGCGAGGTTCGAGGGCGAACCCTCGGCGACAACCCATGTGCCCTACCTCCTGTACCGGATGGCGGTCGCATCCCACCGAGCCTTCCGCTACGGCGAGGCTGTGAAGCTCATCCGGAAGGCCCTTGAGGCGGCCGAGCACGCCGGCTCCCGCCAGATGACGTCCCTGTACCTGGTGGTGCTGGCAAGTTACGAATCCCACCTCGGCAACCTCGACGAAGCCGACTCCCTCCTCGCCGAACTCCCCCGCGACGGCGGGGGCCCCGACCGCGGCTACGCGCTGGAAGTACGCGGCGAGATCACTCTGCGCCGCGGCGACGCAGGCCTGGCTCGCCGCCTGCTGGAAGGCGCTCATCGCGTGCGCATGCGACACGGCGAGGTCGCCTCAGCCTCATCCCTCCTGCCCGGGCTGCTGGAAGCGGCCATCGCCGCAGACGACCGCGCCGGCGCGGAGAGGTGGCTCGGCACGGCCGGCAAGGTTCTCGAGTCCGGCCTGCCTCGGCGCACCACCCTGCTCGTGCGTGCCGGCGCACTCGCAGCGCGGGCGGCCCTGGGCATCGACGCCGAGGGTACGCGGGCCGCGCAGCGAGCCCTGGCCCTCGAGTTGGACTCCACCGAATTCGCGGAGATCCGCTTCCGCAACGCCGTGACCGGCGCCGAGCTGGCCCTGGAGGAAGGCGACCTGGGCCGTGCCGAGGCCGCGATCGAAACCATGGAGGCACTGCTGGAGGGGGCCGGAGCCCCCGTGGAATCAACCCGCGTGGAAGAACTTCGCGGCGCCCTGCACGCCGCCCGCGGCGAGCGGGAGCTGGCTCGAGACACGCTCAACTCCTCGGCCCGCCGCTTCGCCGCGCTGGGCCACAAGCTGGACGAGGCCCGGGTGCGCGAGCGTCTCCTGGGGCTCCTCTGGGACGCCGGCGAAGGCGCCGCCGTGGGCGAGAACGTCCTGCTGGAACTCGCCCGCCTGGTGCACTCGCTGAACTCCCTGGAGCAGCTCTTCGAGCGCACCATGGACCTGCTGCTCCAGACGCTGCCGGCGGAGCGCGTGGCGCTGTTCCTGCTCGACCCGGCCCGCGGCACCATGGAACTGGCCGCCGCGCGCGGCGTGGGCGACGAATGGCACCACCAGGCGAAGCGAGCCAGCGCGTCGGTGGTGTCCCAGGTGATGCAGTCCGGCAAGACCCTGGTGGTCTCCGACGCCATGGGCGACGCCCGCCTCTCGGGGCAACCCAGCGTGATGGAGCTGGGCATCCGTTCCGTCCTGTGCCAGCCGCTGTTGCTCGAGGACGCCGTGATCGGCACCGTGTACTTGGACCATGTGAGCCGCGCCGGGATGTTCGGCGAGCACCACCGCGCGCTGCTGCGCGGGTTCTGCCGCCTGATCGCAGTGGCCGTGGAGCAGGCGCGCAACCGGGCGCGGCTGGCCCGCGCCGAGGAACTGCTGCGCCGCGAGAACCAGCACCTGCGGCAGAACACGCGGGGGGTGGCGCGCGCCACGAACTTCGTCAGCAAGTCCCCGGGGATGAGGCGCATCCTGGAGGAAGTGACCCGCGTCGCGGCACACCGCACCACCGTGCTGCTGCTGGGCGAGAGCGGCACGGGCAAGGAGCGACTGGCGGAGATCCTGCACGCCGGGAGCCCGCGCGCCGAGGCCCCGCTGGTGCGCTTCAACTGCGCGGCCGTCGCGCCCAACCTCATGGAGGCCGAGATCTTCGGCATCGAGGCCGGCACCGCCAGCGGAGTGGGCTACCGCGTGGGGATCTTCGAGTGCGCCGACGGCGGCACGCTGCTGCTCGACGAGGTGGGCGACATGGACCTGAGCCTGCAGGCGAAGCTCCTGCGGGTGCTGGAGAACGGCGAGGTGAGGCGTGTGGGTGGGCGGCGGACGAGCCAGGTGGACGTGCGCGTGATCGCGGCCACCAACCGCAACCTGCGCGGGTGCGTGCAGGCGGGCACGTTTCGCGAGGACCTGTACTTCCGGTTGAGCGCCGTGACGCTGGAGATCCCGCCGTTGCGCGACCGGCGCGAGGACATCCTGCCGCTGGCGGAGCACTTCCTGGAAGTGTTCGCGGGCCAGATGGGCCTGCCCCGGCCGGAGGTCTCCCCGGCGTTCCGCGAGTACCTGCTGGACCATCCCTGGCCGGGCAACGTGCGCGAGCTGCGCAACGTGATCGAGCGGGCGCTGGTGTCCCAGGCCGGGCCGCTGCTCACCGTTCCGCAGCCACTCACCGATTCCCGGCCCGCGCCCGAAACGATGGGCATGGGCGAGCGCCGGGCCCGGGCCGAGTCCGAGGCGCTCCGATACACGCTGGAGAGTTGCGGGTGGAACCAGACCCGGACGGCGCGGAAGCTGGGGGTTTCGGAGGGAACGGTGAGGTACAAGATGCGGGCCTACGGAATCACCCGTCCCGAGTGAGGAGAATCTCGTCCATGCCCACCTTCACATTCGACCAGCAGCAGGACGACGTCTGCGACGCCACCCGCGCCATGATCAGCATTCAGCCCGGCGCGCGCGTGGCGGGAGCCATGCTCCTCCTGCTGCCGCTGCTGGGATTGGTGTCGGCGCTGATGTTGCACTGGAAGGCGGGGGCCGCAGTCCGGACCCTGCTGCCGGTCGCCGTCGGCGCCTGGGGGATGCTGTTCGTGGGACGGCCCCTCTCCTGCTGGTGGATGGCCCGGAGCGCGCAGCGCGCCGCCGAGGCCGCCGGACCGCGCCGAACGGTGATCGTGGACGACGCGGGCGTGGAATTGCAGACTCCGGGAGGCTCGGGGCGCCTGCGCTGGAACGAGGTGGCACGGGTGGATGAGACGCGGCGGTTGTTCCTCTTCCACGTCAGCCCGGGAAGGGCGGTGATGCTGCCGAAGCGTGTGATGTCCGAAACGGAGGCGGAGGGGATCCGGGGGATCGTGCGGCAGCGAACCTCCGGCTGAAGCCCGCGTCGAATCCACGGAGCCGCGCCTGCACCTGCCGCTCGAAGGTCCGGAAATCTACCGCCGCTTCTTCCCGCCCCCGGTCATGCGCTCCATCAGCCGACCCCACTTCGAAGCCGGCTTCTCGGGCTCGGTCTCACGCTGGATCGAGCCGGACCGCGCCGCGCCGGGCCGCCCACCGTGCACGCCGCGCTCCGGTCGCCTCGCGCCGGAAGGCTGGCTTCCGCTGCGCGCGCCCTCGTGCCTCGCACCGCTCGCGGGTCGCTCGGGGCGCGAACTTCCGGGCCTGCCGCCGTGCTGCGTACCACTCCCGCCACCGCCGCGACGCGCCTCGCCCTGCGCGGGACGCCCGCCGCCGTAACCGGACTCCCGCCGCCCGCCGTCGCCGCGCCTGCCGGGCTCGCCGCCCGGACGCCCGCCGCGCTGCCCCTGCGGCTGGCGCGGTCCGCGCTCGCCGCGCGGCTCGGACGCTTCCGCCTGCACGGCCTCGTCCACCGGCCGGCGCGGGATGCCGCGGCCGATGAACCTCTCCAGTGTGCGCAGCTCCCCGTGGTCCTCGGAGGTGACGAAGCTCAACGCGTCGCCGATGGCCGCGGCCCGGCCGGTGCGGCCGATGCGGTGCACGTAGTCCTCGGGTGCCGCCGGAAAGTCGTAGTTCACCACGTGCGAGATGCCGTCCACGTCGATGCCGCGGGCGGCGATGTCGGTGGCCACCAGCACGCGGTAGCGGCCCGACTTGAAGCCCTTGAGCGCCACCTGGCGCTGGCTCTGACTCTTGTTGGAGTGCAGGGTCGCCACCGTCACACGCTCGTTCTCCAGCTTGCGCGCCAGCTTGTCGGCACCGCGCTTGGTGCGCGTGAAGACCAGCACCGTGTCCAGGCCCTTGTCCTTCAGCAGGTGCACCAGCAGCGGCGTCTTGCGCGAGCGCGACACCTCGTAGACGAACTGGGTCACGGTGTCCACCGGCGTGGCGCGCTTGCCCACGCCGACGGCCTCCGGCTGGCGCAGGAACTCGCGCGACACCTTCTCGATCTCGTCCGAGAACGTGGCCGAGAACAGCAGTGTCTGCCGCTCCTTGGGAAGCTGGCGGACGATCTTGCGGATGTCCGGCAGGAAGCCCATGTCCAGCATGCGGTCGGCTTCGTCCAGGATCAGGACTTGAAGCCCGTTGAACACGCCGGGGTGCCGGTCCATGAGGTCCAGCAGGCGCCCGGGGGTGGCGGCGATGATGTCCACGCGCGCCCGCAGCGCCTTGATCTGCGGGACCTCGGACACGCCGCCGTACACCGCGGCGCACTGCAGCGGCAGGTGCTTCGCGTACGTGCGGACGCTGTCTTCCACCTGTACCGCCAGCTCGCGCGTGGGCACCAGGACCAGCACCCGGATGGAGCGCGCGGACGCCGGGGTGGCCGTCCGCACGGGCGCGGGCGAGCCGGGGCGGGCGGGCGCGTGGGCGGGCGCGGGTGTGCCGGCGCGGGCGGGAGCATGGGCGGGCGCGGGTGAGACGTGCCGGGCGGGCATGGCCGCGGCCAGCTTCTCAATCACCGGCAGCACGTACGCCGCGGTCTTGCCGGTGCCGGTCTGCGCGGTGCCGATCACGTCCCGGCCCTTGAGCACGATGGGGATGGCCTTGGACTGGATCGGGGTGGGCTCGGTGTAGCCGGCTTCCTGGATGGCCTTGAGAATTGCGGGCCGGAGTCCGAGGGAGCTGAAAGGCATGCAGGGCTCCTTGATTAGGGTAGCCCCCATGGTACATGGGGGCGGGCGGGGCGTCCAATGAGCCGCAGCCGCCAGGCCCCGCGCACAGGCGGGCCACCCGGGCCCGCAGGCGCTGCCTACGCCCCGTACTTCTCCAGATCCACCCGCCCCAGCGCGTCGAACCCCACGCCCTCCCCTTCCAGCAACCCGCGCTGCTCCCCCGGTCCGCGTCCGGGGCGCGGGCTGATGCGGCCCTGGCTGTTGATCACCCGGTGCCACGGCACGAACCCCGGCGCGCGGGACATGGAACTGCCCACCCACCGTGCCGCCACGCCCGCGTAGGTGCGCGCGGCCACGCCCGCGGGCCGCTTGAGCTGCTTCGCGATTCCGCCGTAGGTCATCACCTTTCCGCGCGGGATGGCGCACACGACGGCATACACCGCGGCGTCGAATTCCTGCGGGCGGGGCGGCGAGGTGAAAGCCATGCGGGTTCCCCGGGAGGGAGGCGCCCCCTACCGGTCCATCTCCCCCAGCAGCACCGGGTACACCTTCCCGGGCCGGGCGTAGGGCTGATCCGGGTCGGCCAGGTCGTGGCCCACCTGCATCGAGCGCGGGAACTCGTGGACGCGCACGCGCGCGCCATGGCGGCTCCAATCCCGCACCACGGCGGAGGTGACGGAGTTGCTCACCGCGAGGTCGCTGCCGGAGGTGATCACCGAGATCTCCCCGGCCGCCGGGGTCTGCCGCCGGGCGGCAGCCTGCACCACCAGCCCGAAGTGGAGGATCTCCGCGAGGGCGCGCGTGGAGTAGCGAGGGTACACCTGCTTCGGGCCGGCCAGATTCTCCCGGGCCCGCGGGTCCCACCACAAGTAGCGGTTGGGCAACGTCCGGAGCACGCGGATGAAACCGGGGGTCAGAAGGGGGTGGATCACCGCCACGCCGAACACCGGCGAGATTAGCACCGCCCGGCTCACGTCCTTGCGGTACTGCCCCACCCATGCGGCCTGCAGCCCGCCCGTGGACAGGCCGGCCACCACCACGCGCTCCCCCAGGCCCTGCGCGATGTCCACGGCCTCGTCCGCGGCGCGGGCGAGGTCCCAGGCAGTCAGGTTCGCCTGCTCGTCGGTCATGCGGTCCACGTTGCCGTGATAGGGTGCTCGGGGGACGAGCACGTTGCAGCCGCGCGCAAACAGCGAGTCGGCGAGGCGCTCGAACTGCTTCGGGCAGTTGGCCAGCCCGTGGAACAGCACCACCACGCGGGCGGTGCGCCGGCCCTGGAGCATGGCCCGGGCGCGGCAGTCGGGCCGGACCGAGATCCCGTCCAGCGCCGCCATGGCGTCCCAGCGCCTCACGGCTTCCGCGTAATCGCGGACGGGCGAGGGCGCGGGGACAGGCCCGCGCGGTTCGTACGGGCGGCACAGCACCGCCAGCGCGGCGAATGCGAACACCAGGCACACGACCAGCATGCGGCCCCCCAGGTTCCCTTTCGTGTCATGCACGCGTGGACTATACTACACGCCGTGCCAACGATCCTCCATCTGCTCGCTTCCAATCCACTGCTGCTCCTGTTCGTGGTCGTCGGACTGGGCTACCTCGTGGGCAATCTCCAGTTCGCGGGCTTCAGCCTGGGCGTGAGCGCGGTGCTGTTCGTGGGACTGGCGTTCGGAGCGCTGGATCCCTCCATGGCCCTTCCGGACTACGTCTACGTCATCGGCCTGGTGTTGTTCGTGTACGCGGTGGGGTTGCAGTCGGGGCCGGGGTTCTTCGCCTCGTTCGGGCAGCGCGGGCTGAAGATCAACCTGGTGGCCACCGGGGCGGTGGCCGCGGGAGCCGCGGCGGCGGTCGTCTTCGGCAACCTGTTTCATCTCCCCGGCGCGGATATCGCCGGCATGTTCTGCGGCGCCCTCACCAACACCCCCGCGCTCGCTGCCACCGTGGAGGCAATCAAGCAGCTCGGCGGCAGCCAGCCGGCCGGGCAGCTCACCGCGCAGCTCAGCCGGCCGGTGGTGGCCTACGGCCTGTGCTACCCCTTCGGGGTGCTGGGCGTGATCCTGGCCTTCTGGATCTTCGCGAAGCTCTCCCGCGCGGACTTCGCCCGGGAAGAGGCCGAACGGCGCAGGGCATCCGGCACCGGCGAGATCGTGCACCGCGCCTACCGCGTCACCAATCCGGGCGTGTTCGGCCTCACCGTGGAGGAGGCGCTCCGCAGCCTGCACGAGCCGGGATTCCTGATCAGTCGCCTCCGGCGCGGCGGGGTGACCCAGGTGGCGCTGCCCGACATGCCGCTGCTGGAATCCGACGAGATCGTGGCCGTGGGCACGCCCGCGTCGCTGCTGCGCGCGCGGCTGCTGTTCGGGGAGGAGTCCGCGGACGCGGAGGTGGCCCAGGATCCCGGCATCATCTTCCGGCGCATCTTCGTGTCGAATCGGGACGCGGTGGGCCGCACCGTGGGGCTGGTGCTGGCGGAGAAGGCGTTTCACGGCGCCATCACGCGGCTGCGCCGCGGCGACGTGGACTTCGTGCCCACCCCCGGCACGGTGCTGGAGCTGGGGGACCGGGTGCGCGTGGTGGCGCCGGCCGCGGAGATGGACGACATCACGCGCTTCTTTGGCGACTCGGTGCGCGCGCTCTCCGAGACCGACTTCCTGAGCATGTCGCTGGGGATCGTGCTGGGGGTGCTGCTGGGAATGGTGCCGCTGCCGCTGCCCAACGGGATGAGCTTCAAGCTGGGCTTCGCGGGCGGACCGCTTATCGTGGCGCTGGTGCTGGGACGCCTCGAGCGCACCGGGCCCATCACCTGGGGGCTCCCCTTCAACGCCAACCTGGTGCTGCGCCAGCTGGGACTGGTGTTCTTCCTCGCGGCCATCGGCACGCGCGCCGGGCAGGGGTTCGGCTCCACCTTCACCCACGGGGGCGGGCCGTTGATCGCCGCGGGTGCGCTCGTCACGGCGTTCGTGGCGGTGGCGGGTCTGCTGGCGGCCACCCGCTACCTCAGGCTGCCGGTCTCGGCGGCCATGGGCCTGGTGGCCGGCGTGCACACGCAGCCCGCGTGCCTGGCGTTCGCGGCGCAGCAGGCCGGGAACGACATGCCCAACGAGTGGTACGCGAACGTGTACCCGTCTTCGATGATCGCCAAGATCCTCCTGGCGCAGGTGCTGGTGACGACGCTGCTGCGGGTGTAGGGGAGCGGCGGGAGCCGCGCGGACAGGGGTGATGCGGGCAGACGGAGGACCGGGCGGCCCTAGGCCGCGTTTCGCACTTCCCGCCCGTCCAGTGCCGAGCGCACCGCCGCCAGCATGTCGCTCGGCAGGAACGGCTTCTGCAGGATGATCGAGCCCGGCGGGAGCTTGCCCGGGCCGGTGATGCTGGCGTCGGCGTAGCCGCTCATGAACATCACGAGCACGTCCGGAGCCAGGGCGCGCACGCTCTCCAGCACTTCCTTCCCGTTCATTCGCGGCATCACCAGGTCGGTGAGCACCAGCGAGATCTCCTCCCGGTGGAGACGGAAGAGCTCCACGCCCGCCTCTCCGTCCTCCGCTGCCAGCACCCGGTAGCCGCCCGCGGTGAGTGCGGTGGTCAGCAGCCGGCGCACGGATTCCTCGTCTTCCACCACCAGCAGCGTCTCGTGACCCCGCGGAGCCGACGCGGAGAACGGGGATGCCGACTCCGCGCCGGGGTCCTCCGCCACCGCATCCACTCGCGGCAGCAGCACGCGGAACCTGCTCCCCCGTCCCGGTTCGCTCTCCACCTCGATGTGCCCGCCACTCTGCTGCACGATGCCGTAGACCGTCGAGAGACCCAGCCCGGTGCCCTTGCCCTGTTCCTTGGTGGTGAAGAAAGGCTCGAAGATGCGCCGCTGAAGCTCGCGGTCCATTCCGACACCCGAGTCGGACACCGAGATCACCACGAACCGGCGCGGCCCCTCCCCGGTGCACGGCTGCATGGAGTCCGGCTGGCGCACGGTCTCCCCGGTCTCCACCACGAGGCGCCCGCCGTCGGGCATGGCATCGCGGGCGTTGACCACCAGGTTCAGCACCACCTGCTCCAGCTGTCCCGGGTCCGCCTTCACGTTCCCGGGCGATTCGGACAGGTGCGCCACCAGCTCGATGTGCTCGCCGATGAGCCGGCGCAGCATCCGCTCCATGTTGGTCACCACGGCGTTCACGTCGAGCACCTGCGGCGCCAGGATCTGCCGGCGGCTGAATGCCAGCAGTTGCCGGGTCAGGCCCGCCGCGCGCTTGGAGGAGGCCAGGATCTCCTCCACGTAGCCTCGGAGGGGCGTGTCGCCGGGCAGCCGGTGCAGCAGCAGGTCTCCATAGCCGTGGATGGCGGTGAGCAGATTGTTGAAGTCGTGGGCCACGCCGCCGGCCAGCTTGCCGATGGCCTCCATCTTCTGCGACTGCAGCAACTGCTCCTGGCTGTGCCGCAGCGCCTCCTCCGCCCGCTCGCGGTCCAGGATCTCCAGCTGGAGTTCGCCGAGGCGCCGCTCGAGCTGCTCCTGCGCCTCGCACAGCGCCCGGTCGCGGACCTGGATCTGGGACACCATCTCGTTGAATGCGTCGGTAAGCCGGCCCACTTCGTCCTGGCCGTGCTTTTCCACGCGGATGGAGTGGTTGCGGTCGGCGGACACGGCGCGCGCGGCCTCGGCCAGCTCCACGATCGGCCCGGACACCACGCGCTGCGCCCGGCGCGAGACCAGGAAGGCGCAGCCGATGGACACCAGGAGCACCACGAACCCGACCAGGACGTAGCGATTCGAGCGCTCCGTCGCCTCGTCCGTGTCCGCCAGCAGGCACAGCGTGCCCAGCCGCTCGCCGCGCAGGCGGACGGTGTGGACCAGGCGCAGCTGGTGGCCCTGGATGGTGGATCCCTCCGCCAGGCCGCGGCCGGAAGCGGGCAAGGGCAACCCGCCGGGGCGGTCGTAGCTCGCGAAACGCGTTCCGTCGGCAGCATACAGCGCGGCGCCCTGCAGGTGCTTGCGCGCTGCGAGCGCCACCAGCACCTCCTCCGCAGCCCTCGGGTCGCCGAACATCAGCGGGGCCTGGCAGTTCTTCTCCACGATCTCGGCGAGGCTGTCCATGTCGGAGATCATCCGGCTGCGGAAGGTCTCGAGGTCGTACACCACGAAGGTGCCGCACGCGAGCAGCAGCACCGTGGCGCTGGTGAGGGTGATGATGGCGGTGAGCTTCTGGCCCAGGGGAGCGTCCCGGAAGTGCATGGGCTACTCCTCCTTCCGCGCGTCCGGGTGGACGGTGCGGGCCACCTGGAGGAGCCGGGAGCTGATCTCGAGGTGCGCCTCCGAGGCCGGGGCCAGGCTGACGTCGAACTGGACCCGCTCCTGTTCCGTGCGGAACCGGATCATGCCGCCACCGCGGAGGAACCCGCGGCAGTCGCCCACGGTGAGCACCGGCAGGCCCCTCAGGCGCTCGAAGAGCGCGGCCAGCCGCTTTTCCTCCCCGCCGGCCAGGTACACCAGCTGGCAGGCGGCGGCCTCCTCGGGCGTGTTCACGCGCCGGATGACGATGCGCATCCCCTGCACCGTCTTGCTCTCGAGCGCCCGGGTGACGGATGCGCCGAAGGGATCCTCGCCCAGGACCCCGATGGCGAACACGCCTCTTGGGGGGCTCTTTTCGGGCCAGGTGACGAACTTGGTGAAGTTGTAGAGGTAGGCGGCGCGCACGTCGAACTCGCCCGCGCCCTCCCCCTCGCGCGCGGAGACCTGCGCCGGAGCGGCGCGACCGGGCGCGACGGAGCCGGCGATGGCGAGGGCGATGAGCGCGAGGGCGGCGAGCGCCGCCGCGTGTCTCGAGACGGTTCGCATCAGTGGGCCAGTGACACCCCGTAGCCCAGCACCACGTTGAATCCGGGCGCGTCCATGCCGGAGCCGTGGTAGCGGTAGGTCTTGTCGAGCAGGTTTTCGAGCCCCAGGGTGAGCCGCCCCGCGCGGCCCAGGTCCATGCCCCCGCGCACGTTGAGCGTCACGTATCCCGGGGTTCCGTGGGGGGACATGCGCGGATCGGTGAGGTCTCCCGGCGCCAGGCGGGCCTGGGTCCCCCCGAACAGCGAGTACAACTCCGCCCACGCGGTCCGCGACGGCAGCCACTTGAGCCCCGCGGCGCCCATCACCGGCGGAATCCTGCGCATCGGCTCGTCGGTCTGCGGGTCGGAGCCGCGCGTCCAGCCCAGGTTCGCATAGCCGGAGACATCGTGCCTCAGCAGCACCTCCAGCTTCGCCTCGATGCCGTGAACCCGCGCCCGGCCCTGGTTCTGCCGGTCGAAGACCAGCGGTTCCCCGGGGTCCTGCACCCCGTTCCCGTTGGAGTCCAGGAACGGCAGGCCATTCTGGGTCGTGGGCCGGCGTTCGATCAGGTCGTGGATGTCGCTGAGGTAGTAGAACAGGGTGCCCGCGAAACCGCCGCGCTGGGCCTTGATCCCCACTTCGTAGTCCACGCTGTGCTCCGGCTGCAGCCGGGGCGACGGGACTTCGTATCCCCCGCCGAACGTGCCCACGACGGTGCCATCGTTGAGGCTGGGAGCCCGGAACCCCTGCCCCACGCCGCCCACCAGGTGCACGTTGTGCGAGATGCGGTACAGCGCGTGCACGCTGCCGGTGAGCGCGGACGGATCGAGGTTGATGCTCCGGGAGTCGGGCGCGGCCGAGGAGTCGTAGGCGTCGAGGTCGATCCAGCTCTGGCGCAGCCCCAGGGTCACGTGCAGGGCTTCGGACACCTGCAGCTCATCCTGCACGTACACCGCGACGGTGCGGTACGAGGACTGGTCCAGCACCGTGCCGCGCTTGCTCTGCCCCGCCCCGGTGACGTCGTCGTGGTCCGTGCGGCTGCTGGTGATCCGGTCGCGGTAGGCCTCGGACCCGTAGGTGAACAGCTGGTGCGCCCCGATCCGGGAGCTGGCCTGCACCGCCAGTCCCCACGTCTTCACCCGGTCCAGGTAGTGGCGCGTCACCGTGGGAGCGGACGCCAGGACGCGTTCGACCTGCTCGCCCTGCACGTGGTACGAGAGGCGCAGCGAGAGCGTGTCGGCGAAGGCCCATGGCCGCGTGGCCCCGAGGTGGAGGTAGCCCAGGATCCGTTCCTCCGGGCTCCAGTCGTAGCGGATGTGATCGCCGCGTGGCGCCACCATGTCCGTGCGCGGCAGGTCCGACTGCCGCACGTACTGGAGCGCCGCGGTGGCCCGGGCCCTCGGTGCCAGCGCCGCCTCCAGCTTCAGGTCGCCGTCCAGCTCGTGGTAGCCCGTGTGTGCCTGCCGGCCGACGAGGCTGCCCGCCCTCAGGTCCCCGAAGGACCGCGCGCCGATGCCGCCCACCACGCCCAGCGAGGCGGATGTGGAGGAGAACTCCAGCCGGCCGCCGAGGCTGCGATCGGCGGTGGCGGCGCGCACGCGGGATCCGCTGCGCACCGCCGCGGACGAGCCGCCGGGATGTGCATCGCGGGTGAGGATGTTGACGATGCCGCCGAGCGCGTCGCTGCCGTAGAGCGTCGAGCCGGTGCCATGGATCACCTCGATGCGCTCCACCTGCGCGATATCGATGGTGTTCAGGTACTGGTTCGGGCCCAGGCGGTAGAAGCCGTTGTTCATCCGCACGCCGTCCACCAGGATCAGGACCTGGTTTCCGATGAGGCCGCGGATCACCGGTGAGCCACCCCCGTAGTTGGTCTCCTGCACCAGCACGCCGGCGAGACCCACCAGCGCCTCCGGCACGGTGCGGAAGTTGCCGCGGCGGAGGTCCTCGGAGGTGATCACCGACACGGAGCGGGGAGAGTCGATGCGGCGCTGCGCGTGGCGCGCGGCGGAGACCACCGTGACCCGCGTCAGCTGCTCGAGGCTCAGCTGCATCAGGTCCGAAACGGAGTCGGCGTCCTGCGCGAATCCCGGGCGAGCGGCGGGACCTGCCGTCGCCAGGGCAAGCGCGAGCGCGGACACGGTCCGGAGGGGAATCCGAACGTTCATGCGGGGCTCCTGGGTGGTGGATCGCATGCACCGGGGGCGGAGCGTGCAGGAACCTGGTCCGTGGCGCGGCTCCATGAAACCGGGAACGCTTCGTCTGCTTCACGGTTCTTATCGGCCGCCGTTCGTGCGGAATTGAGCGGAATTGAGACTGCGAAGGCTTGTTTCGGGGCTGCCGCTCCCGACATGCGCAGGGCGCCCGGGCCGCGACGGACTGCGGCGGGCGCCCTGCGGGAACCGGCGGGGAATCAGGGGGATCCGGGATTCGGGAAGCCGGGGTTACTCCGACATCGCCGGTGGCTTCCCGGGCTCCTCGTGCTTCTCGCGTTCGGTGAAGCGCGCCAGCATCGTGTACACCACCGGCACGAGCACCAGCGTGAGGAACGTGGAGAACAACAGCCCTCCCACCACCGCGATGCCCAGCGGCCGGCGGGACTCCCCGCCCTCCCCCAGGCCGATGGCGATGGGCAGCACGCCAAACACCGTGGCGAACGAAGTCATCAGGATGGGCCGCAGCCGGATCTTGGATGCCTCCACCACCGCCTCGGCCACGGCCATGCCGCGGTGCCTCAGCTGGTTGGAGAATTCCACGATCAGGATGGCGTTCTTGGTGACCAGCCCGATGAGCATGATCAGCCCGATCTGCGAGTAGATGTTGAGGCTCTGGCGGAACACGAACAGCGAGACCAGCGCGCCCACCACCGCCAGCGGCACCGAGAGCAGGATCGTGAGCGGGTGCACGAAGCTCTCGAACTGCGCCGCCAGCACCAGGTAGATGAACACCACCGCGAGCAGGAACAGCAGGTACAGGCTGTTGCTCGACTCCCGGAAGTCGCGCGACTGCCCGCCCAGCTCGTGCTTGACCGTGGGCGGCAGGCTGGTGCGGGCGATGCCGTCCAGGGCGTCCAGCGCCTGTCCCAGGCTCACCCCCGGCGCCAGGCTGGCGGTGAGGCTGGCGGAGCGCACGCGGTTGTAGTGGTTGAGCTCCTTGGGCGCCACCGACTCCCGCACGCGAACCACGTTGGCCAGTTGCACCAGCCCGTCGCGACCCCGCACGTACAGGTCGCGGATGGCGTCGGGCGTGGTGCGCTCCGCAGGGCGGAGCTGGGTGATCACGTCGTACTGCTTCGCGGCGCGCTTGAAGTTGCCCACCACACGCCCGCCCAGGTAGGTCTCGAGGGTGGTGCCGATGTCGGTCACGGACACGCCCAGTTGCGCGGCCCGGTCGCGGTCGATGGAGATCTCCAGCTGCGGCTTGTTGAGACGCAGGTCGGAGTCGAGGTTGATCAGGTAGCCCAGCTTCTGCGCCTGGCCCATCATGGAGGCCACCGAGGCCTGCAACTGGTCGTACGAGTCGGCCTCCAGGACGTACTCCACCGGCGAGGACGAGAAGCCGCCCCCCAGGCTGGGCGGGTTGATCACGAACGCCAGCACGCCGGGGATGGCGAAGAGCTGCGGGAACATCTCCCGGACGATCTGCTGCTGGCTCCGCTTGCGCTCCTCGTGGGGCTTGAGGCTCAGGAACATGAACCCGTTGGTGACCCGGCCCGGCCCGCCGAAGCCCAGGCCCACGGCGCTGAACAGCCCGCGCCGCTCGGGCAGCGCCATCAGCTTGCCCTCCACTTCGTGCATGTAGCGGTCGGTGTAGGCCAGCGTGGAACCTTCGGGCGCGATGAGGATGCCGAAGGCGGTGCCGCGGTCCTCCACCGGCACCAGCTCCCGCGGCAGCATCTGCGCCACCCCGACGCTCAGCAGCACCAGGAGCAGGGCCACCCCCAGCACCGCCCAGCGGCGGCGCAGCGCCCCGTTCAGGATGCGGTCGTACACCCGGTTGAGCCCCTCGAAGAAGGCGTCGAAGGAGCGCGTGGCCCACGAGTTGCTCGCACCGTGCAGCGGCTTGAGCATGCGGGAGGAGAGCATCGGGGTGAGCGTGAGCGCCACGAACCCGGAGATCAGCACCGCCACCGCCACGCTGATGCCGAACTCGTTGAACAGCCGTCCCACCGCCCCGGTGAGGAACGCCACCGGCACGAACACCGCGACGAGGGTGATGGTGGTGGCCATGACCGCGAATCCGATTTCCTTGGAACCGTCGAAGGCCGCCTGGCGGCGCGACTTGCCCATTTCCATGTGCCGGAAGACGTTTTCGAGCACCACGATGGCGTCGTCCACCACCAGCCCGATGGCCAGCACCATGGCCAGCAGGGTGAGGATGTTGATGGTGAACCCGGCGAAGAACGCCACCGCCAGCGTGCCGATGATGGACGTCGGGATGGCCAGGGTGGGGATCAGGGTGGCGCGGAAGCTCTTCAGGAACACCAGGATGACGAGGATCACCAGGCAGATGGCGATGATCAGCGTGTGCACCACCTCGGTGATCGAGTTGCTGATGAAGGTGGAGGAGTCGTACGCCACGCTGAGCTTCATGCCCGCGGGGATCAGCTTCTGCAGCGCCGGGAGCGCCTCGCGCACCGCCCGCGCCACGTCCAGCGTGCTGGCCTTGGACTGCTTCACCACGCCCAGCCCCACGGCCGGCTGGCCGTTGAAGCGGGCGGTGCTGCGCTCGTCCTCCGCTCCGACCACGACCTGGGCCACGTCCGAGAGGCGCACCGTGCCGCCGGCGCCCTGGGTGACGACGATGGCCCCGAATTCCTCCGGGGTCACCAGGTCGCCCTGCGTCTTCACCGAGAACTCGCGCGTGGCGCCTTCCACGCGCCCGCCGGGAATCTCCACGTTCTCCCGGGCCAGCGCGCGCTCCACGTCCTGCGTGGTCAGCCCGAAGGCGGCCATGCGCCGCGCGTCCAGCCACACGCGCATGGCGTAGCGCCGCTCCCCACCGATGAACACCGCGCCCACGCCGGGCAGGCGCTGCAGGCGCTCCTTGAGCACGCGGTCGGCGACGTCGGAAAGCTCCAGGTTGCTGTGGCGGTCGCTGGACAGCGCGATCCAGAACACCGGCTGCGCGTTGGCGTCCACCTTGGAGACCACCGGGTCGTCCACCTCGCGCGGCAGCCGGCCGCGAATGCGCGCCACGCGGTCGCGCACGTCGTTGGCGGCCTCGTCCGGCTTGCGCTTGAGCTCGAACTCGACGGTGATCACCGAGCCCTGCTCGCGGCTGGAGGAGGTGATGGTCTTCACCCCTTCCAGCGTGGCCAGCTGCTCCTCGATCACGTCGGTGACCTCGGTCTCCACCACGCTGGGGCTGGCGCCACGGTAGAGGGTGACCACCGAGACGATCGGCGGGTCAATGTCCGGGTATTCCCGCACCGGCAGGCGGGTAAACGCGATCACGCCGAAGAGCACGATCGCGAGGCTCATCACCGTCGCGAAGACGGGGCGCTGGATGGACAGTTCGCTCAGCTTCATCGCTTCGTTCCCGCCGCCTTGCCGGGTGCCGCCGTCTTGCTGCCGGCCGCGGGGGCGCCACCGGGCTTGCCGGGGGCGCCGGCGCCGGGCTTGCCGCCCGGCGGGCCGCCGGCGCTCATCATCTTGAGCATCTCGGCGGTCATGGGCATCACCTTGGCCCCCGGGAAGAGCTTCTGGTGCCCCGCGCGCACCACCAGCGCGCCGGCCTCCAGGCCCTTCACCACTTCCACGGCACCGGCCTGGCGGCTGCCCAGCGTGAGGTTCGTCTTGAGCACCGTGCTGTCGGGCTGCACCACGTAGACGACCGACTGGTCGCCCTCCTCGAACACCGCCTCGCTGGGCACGGTCAGCGCGGCGGGCCGCGCCGCCAGCACCACCGAGACGTTCGCGGACATGCCCGGCAGGAACCGGCCGCCGGGGTTGGCGATCCGCGCGGTGATGCGCGCGTTGCGCGTGCCCGGGTCCAGCACCGGGTCGATGACGTCGATCCGCCCGCGCACCTCGGAGCCGGGCACCGCGGGCGTGGACACCGTCACCGGCGCGCCCTGGCGCAGCACGCCCAGGTAGCGCTCCGGTGCGGAGAACTTCACCCGCAGCTCGCTCAGCTGCGCGATGTCGGCGATGGGCTGTCCGCTGCGCAGGAACGCCCCCTGGCTCACCCGTCGCGCGCCCACGCGCCCGTCGAAGGGTGCGACGATGCGGGTCTTGGCCAGCCGGGCCTTCGCCACGTCCAGGTTGGCCTCCGCCACCTTGAGGGCGGCGGCGGCGTTGTCCAGGTCCTGCTGGGAGCCGGCATTCTGCTCCACGATGGACTTCACGCGGGCGAAGGCCACGCTGCCCTGCACGCGCAGCGCCTCGGCGCGGTTCACTTCCGCGCGGAGCTGCGAGTCGTCGAGCTGGGCGATCAGGCCGCCGCGGCGCACCGTCTCGCCCTCGCGATAGGAGATGCCCACCACCGAGGCGTCAATCTCGGAGACCAGCGTCACCTGCTCGGCGGCCTCGAGCGTGCCCACGGCCTCGAAGCGGTCCGTCACGCCCTCGACCTTCGCCTCCGCGACTTCCACGGGCGTCGGCGGCATCTGGAATCCGCCACCGCGCGGGCCGCAGCCGGCCAGCGCGGCCAGCAGGGCGGTCGCGACCAGGGTTCTTCCGGGAATCTTCATGGATGGCGTCCTCACGGGTGGGTCGCGGCGGGGAAACCGGCCCCGGTGAGCCGGCGCAGTTCGGCGACGGCCTTCGCGGCCCGCACCAGGGCCTGGGAGTAACGTTGCTGCGCGGCGGCCAGGTCGGCCCGCAGGCGCACGATTTCGAAGGCGGTGGTCCGGCCCGCCTGGTATTCCAGGGAGCCGATGCGCACCTGCTCGGTGGAGGCCTCGGCCCCTCCGCGCGCGGCCTCGAGCCGCCGCGTGGCGTGGCGCAGTTCGCGCGAGGCGGCGCGCACCCGCTCCTCGAGCGCCCGCTCCGCGGCCAGCCGCTGCTGGCGGGCCCGCTCGGCCTCGGAGCGCAGCCGGTCGCGCTCGCCGCCGTCCTGCCGGAACCCGATGGGCACCGAGACGCGCACCCCCGCCACCCACGCCGGGTATTGCCGCTTGCGCACCTGGTCCCAGGTGTCACCGAAGCCGCCGGTGGCGCTGTTGTGCAGCGTGTCGGCGCCGAAGATGATGTCGTGCCCGGTGCCCGCGACGCCGTTGGCGGCCAGCGTGCCGAACACGTCCAGCCGCGGCAGCGCGTCCCAGCGTGCGCCTCGCGCCAGGGCCCGCGCCGACTCCTCGGACTGCCGCGCGGCGCGCACCACTCCGTTGTCGCGGAGCGCCCGGGCCACCAGCGTGTCCTCGGGCTCCACGGTGAAGTCCCCGGGTGGCTCGGTGGCGGGACGAAAGCGCGACCCGCCCTCGGGTCGGCGACCCATCAAGGAGCCCAGTTGGTCGGACACCTGGTCCAGCCGCTCCTCGCGGTCCAGCACCGCCTGCTCCTGCTCCGCCAGGAAGACGCGCGCGTTGGCCGGCTCCACCGGCCCCGCCAGTCCCGCGCGGGCGCGCAGCTCGGCCTCCTTGAGGAATGCCGCGGCGCGGTTGCGGCTGAGCTGCTGCACCGCCAGGTCGCGGCCCGCGGCGTACAGGTCCCAGTAGACCTGCTCCACCTGGGAGCGCACCGCCAGCGTGGCGTCGTCGTAGAGCGCCTCGGCGGCGAGCATTCCATGTTCGGCGGACGCCAGCCGCTTGCGCGCGGAGGGCCCGAAACCCTTCAGCAGCGGCTGTGTGAAGGTGAGCGCGCCCACCGTGGTGTATCCGGGGTTGAGCGAGGAGAACGACGGGTTGCTCTCCAGGCGCACCGTTCCCAGCGACAGGTCCAGCTCGGTGCCCAGGCGCGTGCGCATGCGGGCGCCGCCGGCCACGCGGCTCTCGTCGCTCTGCACCCCGGCGCTGCCCAGGAACGGCGAGGCGCTGGGCCGCTCGTCGTGCGACTTCTGCGCGCTGGCGTAGAGCTCGGGGTCGAATACTCCCCGCTCGCGACGCAGCGCGCCCCGGGCGGCGTCCAGGCCGGCGCCGGCTTCGCGGGCCTGTGTGGCGTGCTGCAGCGCCAGCGCCACCGCCTGGTCCAGCGTGATGGGCGAGCCCGGGATGCCGGCGAGCGTGCGCGCCAGGGCGCTGTCGGGGTTGGCGTCCGAAGCGGACGCCATCTCCGCGGCGCGAGACTCCCGGAATGGGGCCAGACATAAGACAAGCAGCATCCCCGCCAGCCAGGGGGGCCGGCGCCGGGGACGGATGGGGGAAGAGATCATTCGCGCCTATCCTCGGTTAAGTGACTGTGCTGCGACGATATAGGTTGGATGCGCGGGCTCCTGCGCGGTTGCGATTCCCGCGGCCTATTTCAGCCCGGCGAGCTCCCGGAACCGGGAGGACTCCCGGACCGGGGTGAAGTCGGTATCGGTGCGCGCCTGGACCCCCAGCTTCGGGTCCCTCGCCACCGCCCGGGCCAACTCCTCCAGCGCCGCGTCCGGCTTGCCCGCGCGGCACAGGTAGCATGCCAGGTGGTAATGCGGCGCCCCGGTGATGCTGTCCACCGCCAGCGCTTCGCGGCCCAGCGTGAAGGCCAGTTCGAACCTGCCGGAATCGCAGGCGGTGTAGCCGTCGCGGATCAGCGCCTCGGGCTTCCACAGGTTGTAGAGCCGCCGCAGCTCCGAGAACGGGTTGGCCGCGTCGTCCACGCGCAGGTCGCAGTAGCGATCGTTGAATCCGCCGTAGCCGCCGCCCGCGCGCACGATCAGCAGCGCCGCGGACTGCATCCCGCGGCTGTCCCCGCCGGCGGCCTGCCCGGCGTCCAGCGCCGCCAGCAGGCGATCGCCCAGCAGCCCGCGGGTCTGCTCGAACGCCCGCGCCATCCCGTCCACCACGCCGGGGCCGGCCAGGATGTTGCCCTGGCAGGCGTAGTGGCGACCGGTGCGCCCGCCGGCCCACTTCTGGCATTCGGTGCCGGTGAACGTCGCCGAGGTGCCGCGGGAATTCACGACGCCCACCTGGCGCTGCTTGCCCTGCGCGTCCGTGGAAAGAAGCGAGTCCAGCACTTGCGCGGGCGGGATCCCGGCGGCCAGGAGCGCCAGCCCGCGCGGGCCGAACGTGGTGTTGCCAAACGCCTGCGTGGCAATCGCCCCCGCGCCCGCGCGCGCCCACGGCACCACCGAGCCCACGGCGAAG
Source organism: Candidatus Eisenbacteria bacterium (assembly GCA_016235265.1). Classification (NCBI taxonomy): domain Bacteria; phylum Candidatus Eiseniibacteriota; species Candidatus Eiseniibacteriota bacterium. The sequence goes on along the minus strand of JACRLI010000014.1, from coordinate 347,976 downwards.
AAGCGCGACTGCACCGCCACGCCGAGGTCGCCGGTGGCGGAGTCGCAGGCCACGATGGAGAACGTGGCGATGTTGGAGTGCAGGTCGGCGGCAGCGGCGGAACCGGAACCACATGCCGAACCGAGCAGGGCGGCGAAAAACATCAGACAGCGGACCGACACGAGAACCCTCCCTCGCCAGCACCGCGGTCGCGGCGGTGGCGCTCGCAGAATACCCCCTCCCACCAGCTGCGGGAAGGGCGCCCCACCTCACCGTGGCCACTCGTCCCCCACACTGCCTCAGGCCCGCGTCACGATCGTCACCAGGATCCGCCCGCGCGCCACGCGAATCCACGCGGGCATGGCCTCCACCACGTTGGAGACCGAGTCCTGCGCGCCCATCTCCAGGCGCGCGCCGCTCAAGGGGTAGCGCAGCCCCTCGGTGCTCACCCCCTCGGCGGGTTCGCCGAGCGCGAAGAAGGACACCACCGTACCCGCCGGCTCCACCAGGCGCACGTCACCGGCGGCGGCCCAGGATCGTCCGTGCTCGTCCTCGAGCACCAGCGGCGCACGGCCCAGGTAGCGCAGCAGCACCGAGAGGTTCCCGAGGATGTGATCCAGACGCCCGGCGCCGGCCCCGAATACCCGGATCTGCTCGAAGGGGCCGCGGGCCAGCACCAACTCCACCGCTTTCTCGAAGTCGGTGCGCGAGGTGTCGGTGTCGCGGTGCACGGGCACGTCGTGGTAGTGGGCGAGAGTCTCCGGGGTGATGGAGTCCAGGTCTCCCACGATGGCGTGGGGCGTCACGCCCAGGGCGCGCGCGGCGTCTGCGCCGCCATCGGCGCACACGAACAGCGCGGCGGACGCCACCGCCGGGCGGAGCAGGTCCGCTCCGGGGGGCGTGCCGTTGGCCAGGATCACCGCCGTTCGAAGGTTCTTCATCGCACCCGGCAGGGTACAGGAGACTTGACAGCATTTCCACGCCGCCGCATGCTGGTTCCTGCCGTTAGGGGTGGCCGGATTTCCGGCCTGAGAAAACACCCTAAGGAACCTGATCTGGGTCATGCCAGCGTAGGGAAACGGCGACAGTGAAGGCTTTCTTTCCTGCCGCGCTCCCCTGCCTGGGCGCGGTTTCCGTTTTCCGGAAGGAAGGCCAGCCCATGCGTAACCTCCCACTGTTCATTGCTGCGGCGCTGCTGCTCGCGGCCGCGGGCCCTTCGTGGGCCCGCCAACCGGATCCTCCCACGGTTCTCCGCGGGCGGGTCTTCGATACCGCCGGCGCGCCGCTCGCCAACGCGCGGGTCCGGGTGCTCGACCCCGCCATCGAGACCTTCACCGACTTCCAGGGGAGCTTCCTGCTGGCCGTGCCCGCGCCTCCCTCCGCGCCGTGCGTGGTGGAGGCGTCCCGGGCGGACTACAGGGCTTCGCGCCAGGCCGTCGCGCGCCTCGACGCCGGCGAGGCGCTCGAGTTCCGCCTGGAGCGCCGCCCCATCCCGGTTCCCCAGGTGGAAGTCACCACCACGCGGGCCGTGGAACGGAAGTCCGCCGTGGGCTTCACCGAGCTGGACCGCGCCGGGGTCTCGGAGAAGTACTGGGCCCAGGACGTCCCGATGCTGCTGGCCGGGACCCCCAGCGTGTTCGCCTACTCCGACGCCGGCAACGGCGTGGGCTATTCCTACGTGCGGGTGCGCGGCTTCTCCCAGCGCCGGGTGGCGGTGAGCATCAACGGTGTGCCCGAGAACGACCCCGAGTCTCACGAGGTGTACTGGGTGGATCACCCGGACCTGCTGGCCAGCACCTCGCTGCTGCAGGTGCAGCGCGGCGCCGGCACGGTGCTCTCGGGCGCCAGTGCGGTGGGCGGCTCCATCAACCTCGAAACCCCGCTGGTCACGCCGGAGCGCGCCTTCCGGCTCTCCGCCGGCTATGGCAGCTTCAACACGCGGCGCTACGCCGCGGAGTACGAGTCGGGGCTGTTCGAGGACCGCTACGCGGTTTCCGCGCGTTACTCCCGCATCCTGAGCGACGGCTACCGCGACCAGTCGTGGTCCAGCCTGTGGTCGTACTTCCTCTCGGCGGTGCGTCTCGACAAGGGCCTCACCTCGCGGCTGAACATCTACGGCGGGCCGGAGCAGCTCCACCTGGCCTACTACGGCGTGGATCGCCCGTACCTCGACGGGGCCGTGAGCGGGGACCGCGACCGGGACCGCCGGTACAACCCGCTGGAGTGGAAGGGCGAGACCGACAACTTCTTCGAGCCGCACTACGAGCTGATCCAGAGCGCGCGGCTCTCCGACGCGGCCACGCTCACCTCCACGCTGTTCCTGTACACCGGCGAGGGCTACTACGACGACATGCCGTGGGGCCCGCAGGACCTGGCCTCGCGCCACTTGCCCACCTTCGAGGTGGCGGACTCCGCGCTCTTTCCCTCGGGGTACTACGAGGCGGACACCGCGGGAAACCCCGTGCGCCTGCCGGACGGGAAGTTCCGGGTCACCGCGTCCGAGCTCACCCAACGGCTGTGGGTGCAGAACCAGCACTACGGCTGGGTGCCGCGGGTGAGGTTGGCGCACGCCGGCGGCCGCGGCGAGCTGACCGTGGGCGGCGAGGCCCGCGGGCACAGCGGGCGCCACTTCGGCGAGCTCACGTGGGCGAGGGCGCTGGCCCCGGGCGTGGAGCCCAACCAGCGGATGTACGACTACACGGGCCACGTGCGGGTGCTCTCGGCGTTCGCGCAGGAGACATACCTTGCGCGCCCCGACCTGCGGGTCACCGCCAGCCTTCAGCTGCGCAGCACGCGCTACGCGGTGGACCAGGACCGCTTCAACGGCTACGACTTCGCGCTCGACTACACCTTCCTGAACCCGCGCGTGGCGGCGAACTGGAACCTGGACCCGCGCTGGCACGCGTTCGCCAGCTTCGCCCGCGTGGCGGCCGAGCCCATCCTGGGTGAGATCTACCGGGCCGACGATCCCTCCAGCAAGCCGCTCTTCGGCGAGCTGGACCCCGCGCGGGGCATCTACAACGACCCGCTGATCCACCCGGAGAGGATGAACGACTTCGAGGCGGGTGGCGGCTACCGCTCGGGGGCGGCCTACGCGCGCCTGACGGCATTCTGGATGGACTTCCGCGACGAGATCGTGCCCAACGGGCAGGTGGACCGCTATGGCGTGCCCATCACCGGCAACGCGGCGCGCTCCTCCCACCGCGGGATCGAGCTGGAAGGCTCGTGGCGCGCGAGCTTCGGGCTCTCGATCGAAGGCAACCTGACCGTGAGCCGCAACCGCTTCGGCGCGTACCTGGAGCACGTGGACTCGGCCACCACCAACGATTACTCGGGCAACGTCATCGCGGGCTTCCCCGGCCGGATGGCGAACCTCACCTTGGCCTGGCGGCGCGGCGGGTCGCGCGTGGGCCTCACGCTGGCGGGCGTGGGCACGCAGTACCTCGACAACACCGAGGACAACCGCAGGACGCCGGAACTGCGCGCCGTCCCCGGCTACGCCGCGCGGATCGTGCCGGGCTACGCCCTGCTGAACGCCTCGGCGACGCTGGACCTGGGGGCGCTGGCGGGCGCACGGGGCCTGCTGCTGGACTTGCGCGCCAACAACCTGCTCGACAGGCGCCACGAGACGTCCGGTTACGTGTACGGCGACGTGCCGTACTTCTACCCGGCGGCCACCCGCAACGTGTACGCCGCGGTGAAGGCGGAGTTCTGAACCCGTCGCTGCACCCGGTGGACCTGGCGCTGATCGGCGCCTACGCCGCGTTCCTGCTGTACGTGGGCGTGCGGCTGTTCGGCACGGCCCGTCGGGAAACCGCCGAGTACCTGGTGATGGGCCGCACCCTGGCGCTGCCCTCGTTCGTGGCCACGCTGGTCACGACGTGGTATGGCGGCATCCTGGGCGTGGGCGAGTACAGCTATCGCTACGGCATCTCGAACTGGCTGGTGTTCGGGGCGCCCTACTACCTGGGGGCTGCGCTGTTCGCGATGTTCCTGGCGCGGCGGGCGCGGCGCTCGCGGCTGTATTCCGTTCCCGACCAGCTGCACCGCGCCTACGGCCGGTCCGCGGGGCTGGCCGGCGCGGCGGTGCTTCAGATCCTCTCCTCCCCCGCGCCCTACGTGCTGATGCTCGGCGTGCTGATCCAGATGCTGTTCGGCGGGCCGCTGTGGGTGGCGGTGCTGGTGGGCACCTTCTTCGGCACCGCCTACTCGCTGCGCGGCGGCATGCGCTCCGTGGTCAACGCGGACAACGTGCAGTTCGTGCTGATGTTCGCCGGCTTCATGGTGGCCCTGCCGCTGCTGGCGGCCCGCTTCGGGGGCTGGGGCTTCCTCAAGACCCACCTGCCCGCCGCGCACTTCACCTGGCATGGCGGCAATTCCGCGCAGTACGTGTTCGTGTGGTACTTTATCGCGCTGCAGACGCTGGTGGAGCCCACCTTCTACCAGCGGGCCTTCGCCGCGAAGGACGAGGCCACCGCGCAGCGGGGGGTGCTGATTTCCATCCTGTTCTGGGCGCTGTTCGACTTTCTGTCCACCTTCACCGGCATGTACGCGCGGGCCCTGCTCCCGCACCTCCCCAACCCGGCGCAGTCCTACCCGGCGCTGGCGCTGGCGTTCCTGCCCCCGTTCCTGCAGGGCCTGTTCTACCTGGGGCTGCTGGCCACGGTGATGTCCACCGTGGACGGTTACACCTTCATCGGCGGGGTGAACTTCGGGCGCGACCTCGTGTGGCGCTGGCGGCGCGAGCCGGACGAGCGGCGGGTGAACGCCTACGTGCAGGCGGGCTTCGTGTTCACGGCGGTGGTGGCCGTGGCGCTGGCGCTGTTCTTCCAGTCCGCGGTGGACCTGTGGCACGACGTGGGCTCGGTGGGCGTGCCCGCGCTGCTGGTGCCGCTGGCGGCCTCCTACAGCGAGCGCTTCCGGATGCGGCCCGGCTTCGCCCTGGCCTCGATGCTCCTGAGCGGCGGGACCTCCCTGGCGTGGCTGCTGCCGGCCCGGCTCTCCGGGGCGACTGCTGGATACGCGCTGGGGCTGGAGCCGATCTACGCGGGGTTGAGCGTGAGCGTGATCCTGTATGCCGCGGACACGATGGGGCGCGGGCGCACTTCCGGGAGCCGCTTGCCCATCCCGCCGCCCGGCCGCTAGCATTCCCCCCATGGAGAACCTACAGGACAAGTACGCGCCCCGGAATCGCTGCTACGGCTGCGGCCCGGACAATCCCGAGGGACTGCAGATCAAGAGTGTCGTCGAGGGCGACGAGGTGGTGTGCCGCTGGAAGCCGAAGCCGCACCACCTGGCCTACGAAGGCGCGGTCAACGGTGGCATCTGCGGCACGCTGCTGGACTGCCACAGCAACTGGACCGCCGCGTGGCACCTGATGAACCAGGCCGGCGCCGACACCGTGCCCTGCACCGTCACCGCGGAATTCCACGTCAAGCTGCGCAAGCCCACGCCGATGGACGCGGTGCTGGAGCTGCGCGCCAAGGTGGTGGAATCCACGCCCGACCGCGCCTGGGTGGAGACCACGCTCTTCGCCAACGGGGTGCCCACCGCCACCTGCCGCGGGCTCTTCGTGGCGGTGAAGGAAGGCCACCCGGCTTTTCATCGCTGGTAATCGCCGCGCGCGGGAACGGTCGCTTCGGCGCGCGCGGGAGCCCGTCGGGCCGCCGAGCCGTTCATCAGAGGGGAAGAAACGAATCCGGGGCCACCCTGGCGGCGGCCCCGGACGTGGTGCGGGTGGGGAGTTCCCGACCTTGCTAGCGCTTGCGGAACCTGCTCATCGCCAGCACGCCCATGCCCAGCAGCGTGAGGGTGGCGGGCTCGGGCACCGGCGAGGCAGGGTTGCACAGCGGGTCGACGACCGTCGGCGTGATCCAGCCTTCCGACGGCTGGCCGCCGCCGCCCTCACCCACGCTGGGAGAGCTGCCGATGGGCGTGGAGAGCGTGGTCGCGAATGACGGGACATTGCCCGGGGCCACGGGCGTCAGCTCCTGGCTGTCCCCGCCGTTGGTCAGGCCCAGATCCTGCAGCATCATCGCGCCGGCGGGGCCGGCGAGGGCTCCAACCAGAACCGCAACTGCCGCAGCGATAACAAGATGCTTCATTTATGAACCTCCTGGATGGGGGTGGATCCCATGGAAGTGCGGATGGACTTCCGACTCCCATGATTATACGATTTATTTATATGCCGTCAAGTTTATTTTTCACGGATTCCAGCCTCGGTATCCGCGGCCGCAAGTGCTGCCGCCCCATCCGGACCCTCCACGGCGCACCTGTGGTACCCTCAGCACGAAGTTCCGGGCTTTCCCGAGCGGGAGGGCCTTTGCGAGCGTTCCGAGCCCGGGAAACACACCTGTCTGGAGGCAGCATGAATCGACTTCTGGCTCTCGCCCTGTGCCTCGCCATCCTGCTGCCCGCGGCCGCATGGGCCGGAGAGTGCGGGGGTGGCGACGCTCCCGGATGTTGCCGGGTAGGCCATGACCGTGACCGCGGCGAATGCCGCGGCAGTGACCGCGACGAGTACCGCGGCAGCGACCGCGGAGAGGGCCGCGGCGGGTACCGCGGTGAGCACGGCAGGCGGGATTACCGGCATCGCCGCGACTGGAGCCACAGGCAGCGCGGGGGCACGGAGTTCCTGTTGGGCGTGGGGTTCGCGGGCGTCACCGACACCCGCGATTACATCGCGTACATGGACATGGCCGGGATGGGCCACCGCGGTGACGGGCTCGAGGGGGGCCTCGCGGTGGATCTCGGCTTGCGGCACTGGCTCACACCGGAACTGGGGCTGGGAATCGAGGCCGGCTACCACGGACTGGGACGCGGCGCGATCCAGGACGGCGGGATCATGCCGCTGGCGGGTGGGACCGCCACCCCGTTGGTCCCTTCCCCAGGCATCGCGCCTCCCCCGTACCCGGTGTATTCGCACCGCGACCACGACTACGTGATCCCGATCACCGCGGTCGCCACGCTCCGCGCGCTCCCGTACTCCTCCGTGCGGCCCTACGTGAAGGCCGGGGCCGGTGCATACCTGGTGCACGGCGCACCGGATCGGGCCGACATCTGGGGTCTCGGCCACCGTGGCCTGGACGTCCGCTTCGGCGGGTTCGGAGGCGCCGGCCTGGAGTTTCGCTCCCGCGGGCTGAGCTACGGCATCGAGGGGAACTGGCACATGGTGGACGCCGGCCACGGCGAATTCGACCACCTCACGCTTTCCGCGGGGATTCGGTTCCGGTAGGGGTTGATTCCCGCGGGAGATTCGCCAGCAGGCAACGAGATCGGCCGCCGGGGCTCCCCCGGCGGCCGATCTCGATCTTCGCGGAAGGGCGGGCGCCCCCATCCTCCGTGCGCTCAGCCCACGCGACGGCGGGACATCCACCCCGCTCCCGGGAGCCCCGGGCCCATCACTTCGAGGCCAGCGGCGCCCCGCGGGCCGTCTTCCCCGCGACCGGCGCGGATCCAACGGTTTCGGCCTCGGCCGGCGGCTCCCCGGCCTTCGCGCCGGCCAGCTTCACCCGCACGTCCACCGCCACGGCACCCTCCCCGGGGCGCTGCACCCGCAGCGGGTTCACCTCCATCTCGGAGATCTCGGGGAAATCGGCGGCCAGGCGCGAGAGACGCAGCAGGGCATCCAGCGCGGCCTCGCGGTCCGCGGGGGCGATGTTGCGGAACCCGCGCAGGCGCCGCCCCGCGAACGTGGCGTCGATCATCGCCTCGGCTTCGCCGCGCGACAGCGGACAGAGGCCAAACGCCACGTCCTTCGCCCCTTCCACCTCCACCCCGCCGGCGCCGAACATGGCCAGCGCACCGAACTGCTCGTCGCGAACCGCGCCCACGATCACTTCCTGACCGGTGAGGACCATCCGCTGCACCGTGGCGCCATCGATGTGCGCGGCCGGCACGGCCTTGCGTCCGGCCTCGGTGACGCGTCGGAACGCCTCGCGCGCCGCCGCCTCGTCGGCCACGCCCAGCACCACGCCACCCACGTCGGACTTGTGCGAGATGTCGGCGGAGGCCACCTTGATCGCCACCGGGAAGCCGTTCTTCGCGGCCCACGCGGCGGCCTCGTCCGCCGTTCGCGCCAGCGTCTCCGCGGGGCCGCGCAGCCCGTAGGCGGCCACCACCTCGGTGGCGGCGGTGCCCAGCAGCAGCTCGCCGGGGGCGTCGCGCAGCAGCCGGCCCACCGCCGGGGCATTCACGCCCTCCAGGACCGGCGCACGGTGCGGCGGGCGGTCGAGGAACGCCTGTCGCTTGTGCAGCGCCGCGAGCGCCGAGGCCGCGTGCTCCGGGAACTTGTAGTCGGGGATGTGCGCCGCCCGCAGCACGCGCAGCGTGTCGCCCACGGTGGCGTCGCCCATCACCGCCACGACCACCGGCTTGCCCGCGTGCCGGGTGGCCGCGACCACCGCCTCGGCCACCGGGGCCTGGTCGCCGATGGGCGGCGGCACGCTGATCACCAGCACCGCGTCCACGCCGGGATCGGCCAGCAGCGGCGGCAGAAACCTCGCGTAGTCCGCCGGGCCGCCCGAGGCCAGCATGTCCACCGGGTTGTGGAGCGCCGCGTGCGGATGCGCCACCGCGCGCATGGCCTGCACGGTGGGCTCGGCCAGGGAGGCCAGCTTCAATCCGAAATCCTCGATGGAGTCCGCCGCCAGGATGCCCGGCCCGCCCGCGTTGGTGAGCACCGCCACGCGGTCGCCCTTCATCGGCGGACTCCACGCCAGCGCCTTGGCCCACCCGAACAGGTCCTCCACCGAGCCCGCGCGCAGCACGCCGCTGCGTTCGAACGCCGCGACGTAGGCGGCCGCCTGCCCCGCCAGCGCGCCGGTGTGCGACGACACCGCCTTGCGCCCCGCCGCGGTGCGCCCCACCTTGAGCGCCACCAGGGGCTTGGCGCGCGACGCCAGCTCCGCGGCGCGCAGGAATGCCACCCCGTCCTTCACGCCCTCGAGGTACATGGTGATCACGCGGGTGCGCTCGTCGCGCGCCAGCGCCCCCAGCATCTCGTGCTCCGAGACATCCGCCTGGTTGCCCAAGGACGCCACGTAGGAGAACCCGAAGCCCATGCCCGCGCCCCAGTCGATCACCGCCTGGCAGATGGCGCCCGACTGGGACACGAACGCGACGTCGCCGCGCACGGGCTTGCTGATCAGGAAGGTGGTGTTGACCGGAAGGTGGGTGTGGATGACCCCGATGCAGTTGGGCCCGATGAGGCGGATGCCGTGCCGCCGTGAGATCTCCAGCGAGCGCCGCTCCAGCTGCCGGCCGTGCGCATCGGTCTCGCCGAACCCGCCCGAAACCACGATCGCCCCGCGAATGCCCCGGGCGCCGCACTGCTCCAGCACCTCCGGGACCTTCTCGGCGGGCACGATGATCACGGCGAGATCGGCGGGATCGGGCACATCGGAGATGGAGCGCCAGCAGGGATGCCCGAGGATCTGGTCGGCCTTTGGGTTGACGAAATGCATGGCGCCGCGGAAGCCCGATTCCACGAGATTCCGCACCACCCCGTAACCCAGCTTCCCCTCGTCCCGGCTGGCGCCGACCACCACCACGCCTCGAGGGGTGAAGAATGGATCGAGCGTGTTCATGGTCGGGGGCATGGTAGCAGATGGCCCCGGGGAAGCGAAACCCTCGCCTGGCTCACGGCCGGGGCCATGAAGTCAGGCGAGGGTTCCATGAAGCCAACCGGACGGAGCTAACGGACGAGCACGATCCGGGCAGCCCTCTCCGCGCCACCCGCGCGCAGCTTCGCGAAGTAGAGCCCCGCCGCGGCCACCCTGCCGTCCGCGTCGCGCCCGTCCCACGAGGCGCTGTGTTCTCCTGGAGGCTGGTGGCCGTCCGCGAGCGTGGCCACGCGCCGTCCCGAAAGGTCGAACACCTCCAGGCGCACCGCGGCCGAGGCCGGCAGCGAGTAGCGCAGGGAAAGGCGCCCGCCGGCCGGGCGGAACGGGCTGGGTGCCGGGCGCTCGAAGCGCACCGCGGCGGCGAACCACCCGTCCACCGCGGTCACGATCGGCGTGGTCGGGTACACCGACACGTTGGTGATGACACCGCCGCCGGTCAGCACGCAGTCCACGTACACGTGCGCCTTGCCACCCTCGCGGATCACCTGCGCCACGGTGCCACCGGTGGCCGCGTAGTTCGAGTCGTGATCCACCATGTGGAACACCAGCCGCGAGTGATCCCAGGTCTCGTTGACGCGGTTCCGCACCGAGCAGGTGAGCTGCGTGCGCGTGCCGTCGTTGGGCCCGGTCCAGGATTCGCTGAGCGAGTCGGTGGTGGTGCCGGCATACAGGATCCGCGTGGGTGTGATCACGCTGTTGTGCACCCGGAAGATGCGGTAGGCCCGCCGGTTCGACGAGGCGCACTGCAGGCCCAGGTCGAACGGGATGCTCCGGTTGGTCTTGTCCGCCACGCTGTGCACGTGGCCCCAGATGGCGCCGTCCAGCCCCAGGGTGGCGAGGTTGATCTGCTTGCCGGAGTTCCCCTGGTTGAAGTCGTAGTGATAGAAGAACAGCTTGCGCTTCCCGGTGGCCGCTGCCAGGTCCGCCTGCAGCCAGTTCATCTCCTCCGCGGTGAAGCTGTCCGTGCCGTAGGTGCCGGGCAGGTAGTTGTCGTAGTTGTTGTACGCCTCCATGCCGGCCACGTGCAGCGAGTCGTAGTCGAAGCTGTACACCTGGGAGTGGTACGGAAACCCGGCGGGCGGGCTGGCGAACGAGGGCCAGCCGAAGAACCGCCACCAGTCCACGCGCGCCGTGCCGATGGGCACGGGCGTGGCGGTCCATCCACCCACGTCGTGGTTGCCCGCCACCAGGAAGATGGGGTCGCGCAGCCGGTACATCAGCTGCTTGGCGCGCGCGTACTCGTACATGTGGTAGAGCCGCTGCAGCGCTCCCTCGTTCACCAGGTCGCCGGTGTGCAGCACGAACTCGGGGTGGATGTAATTGAAGTCGTTGACCACCGCGTTCCAGTCGGCCACCTGCGCGGTGTCGCAGGTGGACCAGCCGTTGTTGCTGGAGAAGTTGTTTGAGGGCAGGTGGGTGTCGGTGATCTGCGCGAAGTAGTAGTCCTTGCGGAACGCGGGGATGACCTTCACCGCGTGGCGCGCGGTGTCGGTGGCGGTGGCGTTGGAGGCCAGCACCAGGTCGTACACTTCCTCGGCGGTGCCCGCGGGAACGGTGAAGCCGAGCACCCAGAAGTTCCTGCCCGCGTCGAATCCGCCGCCCGCGGCCGGCAGGGGAATCACCAGCGCCCCGAACTTGAGCGAGGCCGCCCAGCCGGTCACCGAGGACGCCGCGTTGGCCCACACCGTGAGGGTGTCCCCCGGCCGCAGGATGGTGGGCACGTTCACGATCGGCTTCCAGATCACCTTGAGCGCGCCGGTGGTGTACATGCCGTCGTCGTACTTGCAGGTGGAGTCGAGGGCGGCGGTGGCGGCCCGGGAGGAGGCGAAGCATGAGGGCAGCAGGACCAGGGCGAGGGCGAGCGCAACCAGGTGCGAGGGAATGCGACGCATCAGGGGATACCTCCGGCGCGGAGCGGCCAGGTTGTGATGATCCGTACCTTGATTCGCCGGTAAGAAGTGGTCCGGGAAAGAAAAAGCACCTTGCCGACCGCTCCAGGAGCGGTTAAGTGAAGGAGGAGTTCCGAGGCTTCCCCTTCACCAGCGAGGTGCACGGATGAACCTACGCCAGGCCCGCCTCCCGTTTCAAGTCCAATTGGTTGATTCCGCCGATTTCCTGACCGCCCACGCCGGGCTTCCCCTGCTCCTGGAGGCCTTCCGGGCCCTGGGTCTGCGGGACGCCGTCCACAGGCACTTCAACTTCAAGCAGCGGGCCCGGGGTTACTCCGAGGCGACCTGCATCGAGACCCTGGTGGCCCTGCTGGCCGCGGGCGGCGAGTGCGTGGACGATGTCCGGGTGCTGCATGCCGACGGCGGGCTGAAGCGGTTGATGGGCCGTAAGGCCCTCCCAGCAGCCGAGACCCTGCGGACCTTTCTCAACCGCTTCCACGACCCGGCTGCGGTGGCTGCACGCCTGCCCCACACCGCCTTTGTGCCTGCCGACTCCGAGGGCCTCCGGGCTCTCGGCGCCATCCAGCAGCAACTGCTCCGCGAACTCCAGAAGCGCTCCCCTCAGAGCTCCGCCACACTGGATGTGGATGCCAGCATCATCGAGTCGGACAAGCGCACCGCCCTACCGGTCTACGAAGGCGGCACCGGCTACCAGCCGCTGCAGGTGTGGTGGACCGAGCAGGGGGTGTGGGTGAAGAGCCAGTTCCGGGACGGCAATGTTCCTGCCCAGAGCGGGATCCTCGGGATCCTCAAGGACAGCGTGGCCCGCCTGCAGGAACTGGACATCACCGACTTCGCCGTGCGCAGCGACTCTGCCGGCTACCAGCACTCCGTGCTCGACTGGCTGCGGGAGAGCCGGATCCCCTTTGCCATCAGCGCCGACATGAGCCCGGAACTGCGCCGCAAGATCGTGGCCCTGCCGCAGAGCGCCTGGAAGCCCTTCCGGCAATGGAAAGGTCCCGAACTGGTGCATGCCGATCGCGACTGGGCCGAGGTCGAGTTCGTCCCCAGCGACGGCACCGTCAAGAACGGCGTCCTGCCCGACCGCTACCTGGTGATCCGGGCCCGACTGCGCCAGGGAGAGCTCTTCGCCGACGGAGCCCTCGTTCACTACTACGCCACCGTCACCAACCGCTGGGACTGGGACGGCGAGAGACTGCTGCGCTGGTCCCACGAACGCTGTGGCACCGTCGAACAGGCCCACGATGTGCTCAAGAACGAACTCGGCGGCGGAGTGCTGCCCAGCCAGCGCTTCGGAGCCAATGCCGCCTGGTGGCAACTGGCCATCCTCACCGCCAACCTGCTCACCGCCCTCAAGAAGATCGCCCTGCCCCAACACTGGAATGCTCACCGGCCACGGAGACTGCGCTTCCTGCTGCTGCACTTCGCCGGGCGGCTGGTCCAGCATGGCCGACGCCTCATCCTGCGCATCGCCAGGAACCACCCGGGAGCCGAAGCACTCCTCAGCGCTCGCGAGAAGCTCTTCGCCACCTGAGCACCCGAGGCCGCCCGGCTCCGATCGACCCCGGGAGCAGACTGCCCGCACGCCGGCTCGAAGCGCTCAACGGGGCTGCCCCCACCCCCACACCTGCCGAGCGCTCAACGGGGCTGCCCCCACCCCCACACCTGCCGGGCTCGCCACCTGACCCTGGCAAAAACTGCGTTCCGAGCCTCACCAGGCCAACAACAAGCCTCGCCACCACTACTCCAACTGGCTTATCGACGGATTACGGGGTGACGGGTGGCGCGCACCACGCTTCGGCGCCGGCATCCGTGCCTGGCCCACATCCGCTACTCGATCACGCCGCCCGCCAGCACCCTGTCCCCTGAGTACAGCACCGCGGACTGCCCGGGCGTGATGGCTCTCTGCGGCTCGTCGAACCGTGCATCGAATGAGTTGCCATGTCGCACTGCGGTTGCCGGCTGGGCGTGGTGCAGGTATCGAATCTGGCACTCCACGCGGCGCGTCTCCCCATCGGGCCAGTGCACCAGGAAGTTGGCACCCGCGGCACGGAGTGTGGCCGAGCGGAGGTCCTCCTCCAGGCCCACCACCACCTGGTTCCGCTCCGGAAGGACCTGCACCACGTAGTGGGGGCCGTCGCCGCCCAGGCCCAGGCCGCGGCGCTGGCCGACGGTATAGCGCGCGGCCCCGGCGTGGCGGCCGAGCACGCGGCCCCGGCGGTCCACGATCTCGCCCGGCTCGAGCCCCGGCGCCGACCCGGCGCGGTGCTTCAGGAAGGCTCCCAGATCGCCGTCCACGACGAAGCACACGTCCTGGCTCTCCTGCTTGTCGGCGACCGGGAGGCCCATGTCGCGGGCCGCCTCGCGCGCCCGCTCCTTCGTCAGGTCCCCCATCGGGAAGCGCACGCTGCCCAGGTCGGCGCGGCGGATGCCCCACAGCACGTAGCTCTGGTCCTTGGCGCGCTCGCAGGCGCGCAGCAGCGCGGGCTCGCCGTCCACGATGGCGGTGCGCGCGTAGTGTCCGGTGGCGGTGAATGCGGCGCCCAGCTCCCGGGCCCGACGCAGCAGGAAGTCGAACTTCATGTGGGTGTTGCAGCGCACGCAGGGATTGGGGGTGCGGCCGGCCAGGTAATCGTCCACGAACGGGTCCATCACCTTCGCGGTGAACTCGGCCTCGGCGTCCAGGACGTAGTGCGGGAACCCGGCCCGATCGGCCACGCGCCTGGCGTCGGCGATGGACTCGATGGAGCAGCACGGCCGGTCCGAGGCGCCCTCGCCGAAGCACCACAGCTTGAGCGTGATGCCCACCACGCGCTCGCCCGCGCGCGCCAGCAGCGCGGCGGCCACCGAGCTGTCCACGCCACCGCTCATGGCGACGGCGGTGAGCGGGGCGCTCACCGCGCCGGGCCGCCCGGGGCCATGGCGCGCAGCCGCTCCAGGCAGGCCGGCAGGATCTCCAGCACCCGGTCCACGTCGGCGCCGGTGGTGCCGCGACCCAGGCTCAGGCGCACCGCGCTCTGGGCCAGGTCCGCCGGAACGCCCATGGCGGCCAGCACGTGCGAGGGGTCGGTCGAGCCCGCGGCGCACGCGGCGCCGCTGGAGACCGCGATGCCCTCCATGTCCAGCGAGAGGATCACCGACTCGCCGTGCACGCGCTCGAAGCAGCAGTTGAGCGTGTTCGGAGTGCGCGGCGCGCCCGCGGACATCACGTGGATCCCGGGCACACGCTCGCGGAGGCCGCGCTCCAGGCGGTCGCGCAACGAGGCCATGCGCGGCCCGGAATCGGCGAGTTCGCGCCGCGCCAGCTTCGCCGCCGCCCCCAGGCCCACGATGCCGGGCACATTCAGCGTGCCCGGGCGCAGGCCCTTCTCCTGCTCGCCGCCGTACTGCACCGGACGCACGCGCACGCCCTTGCGCAGGTAGAACGCCCCCACGCCCTTCGGCCCGTAGAACTTGTGCGCCGAGAGCGCCAGGGTATCCACTCCCAGGGCCTCCACGTGCACCGGCACCTTTCCGATGGCGTTCACCGCGTCGGTGTGGAACAGGATCCCCCGCCGGCGCAGGTCCGACGCCACCGCCGCCAGCGGCTGCAGCGCGCCGGTCTCGTTGTTGGCGAGCATCAGCGCCGCGACGGTGGTGTCCGGGCGCAGCGAGTCGAGGAAGCCGGCCGGGTCCGTCACGCCGTCGGGGCCCACCGGCGCCAGGCTGTGCTCGAACCCCTCCGCCCGCATCGCCTCCAGGGCGTGCAGCACCGCGTGGTGCTCCACGGCGGACGCCACCACGTGCCGGCCGCGCTCGCGCCGCGAACGGGCGCCGCCGAACAGCGCCAGGTTGTCGGCCTCCGTGCCGCCGGAGGTGAAGGTGATCTCGCCCGGTCCGCACCCCAGCAGTAGCGCCACCTCGGCGCGCGCCTCCTCCACCGCGGCCCGGGCGCGCTGTCCGAAGGCGTGGGCGCTGCTGGCGTTCCCGAACTCGTCGGTGAGCCAGGGGCGCATGGCGTCGAATACTTCGGGGGCCACGGGCGTGGTGGCGTTGTGATCCAGGTAGATGCGGGACATCCGTTCTCCTGCGGCGGCGGGTTGGAGGATAGTATAGCATTCGGGCGGCGGCCCGCGTGGGACCGCCGCTCACCCGTGTCCCGGGAGGTCCATGACCCCGATTTCGAGCTTCTTCGCGCACCCGGCACGCCCCGGCCGCGGATCCCGCCCGCGGCGCTGCCTGGCGGCGGCGCTGGCCCTGGTCGCACTCGCCTTCTCCGCACCGCGGACCGGTCGCGCCTCGGAACCGCTGGACGAGCGCCAGGTGCTGGCCCGCTGGCTGGCCGCCCTGGGCGGCAGCGCGGCGGTGGAGAGCGTCCGGGTCACCTACGTGTGGGCGCGCATCGAGGGCGCCGGCCTGCGCGGGCGCAGCGAGGAGTGGAACACCGCCCGCGGAGAGCTGCGTTCGGTGGCGGACTTCAACACGTTCCGCCGGATCACCGGCTACGACGGCGCCCGCGGCTACGTGGTGGACGAGAACCGAAAGGTGCGCGAGCTCACCGGCACGGCGCTGGCGAACCTGCGCACCGAGGTGTATCTCGCCTCGTACTCGCCGTTCTTCCCGGGCCGCGTGCCGGGCTCCATCCGCTACCTGGGTGAAGAGACAATCGCCGGAGCCCGATTCCACACGCTGGAGGCCCACGCCGAAGGCGGCCACCCCGTGCGCGTGTACCTGGACGCCGGCACGTTCCTGCCCGCCCGTATCCGGCGGGTGGACGACACGGACACCAGCTGGACCCTCTACCAGAACTACCGGGCCGTGGACGGCGTCATGGACGCCTTCCTGCTGCGCGGCGTGGCCCCGGCCGGCGGGGACACCACGCGCTTCGTGGTGGAGGCGCTGCTGCACCCGAAACAACCGCCCTCGCCGGGGCTCTTCGACATGCCGCCGGACACGCTGCGCGATTATGTCTTCGCGGGCGGAGCGGACTCGGCGGAGGTGGCGGTGGAGAGCTGGGGCGAGCACCTGGTGGTGCGCGCGGCCTCTCACGGGGACGCGGGCCTGCCGTTCCTCCTCGACACCGGCGCCGAGGCGTCGAACCTCGAGGCGTCGCTGGCGCGCCGCTGGCGGCTGGCTTCCCGGGCGCCGCTGCAGATCCGCGGCACCGGCGGCACCGAGGACGCCTCGCTGGTGGCCCTCGACACGCTCCGGTTCGGCGGCGTGGCGCTGCTGAGCCAGCACGTGGCGGCGGTGAACCTCTCCGGAGTGCGCCCCACCGACCGAAGACTGGCGGGCGTGCTGGGCTACGACTTCTTCAGCCGCTTCGTGGTGAAGCTGGACTTCGAGCGGTCGGTGATGACGCTCTACGCGCCCCACCGCGCGCCGGTGGCCGCTGGCGTGGTTATCCCGATCGCACTCGACACCTTCGTCCCGCGCGTGGAGGCGGTGGTCAACGACACCCTGAAGGCGAGACTGCAGGTGGACACCGGCGCGCCCGCCAGCGTGGTGTTCTTCCGGGGCTATTGGAGCACGCGGACGGTGCTGGAGGAGCGGGCGCCGCGACGCGAGATCGAGACCGCCGGCCTGGGCGGCCGCGCGAAGAGCATCGAGGCCACGTTCGCCTCCCTGGCGCTGGGGCCCTACCGGGTGGAGAAGCCGCTGGGGATGTTCCGTCAGAGCGAGGCGGGCGCCACGCGCAGCCGCGAGGACGCGGGGCTGCTGGGGATGGGCTTCCTGCGCCGCTTCCAGCTTGTGCTCGACTACGGGCAGCGGCGGATGATGCTGCGGCCGAACGCTTCGTACCAGGCGGCCCCGCGCCCCTAGACCCCGACCGAGCCACCGCTTCGCGGCGCCCGGGCGCGGCCCCGGAACCCTGCCGCGGCGCTCCCTACTTCGAGCCCCTGGCCTTCACCGCGCGGATCTTCCCCGCCGGCGCGGCGCTGCGACTCGCGTCCTTCACCGGCAGGGCCTTCAGCTGCTTCACGAACTCGGGCTGATCGGCGAAGAACTCGTACACCGTGTTCAGGTTCTCGTTGACCATCTGCGCCTCGGGCGAGCCGGGGCCGAACGCCTGCACCTTCTTCCACTCCCGCACCGCCTCGCGGTACATCTCCTGTTCGGCGTAGGCGTTCCCGAGCATGAAGTGCGCCTCGAGGTATTCAGGTTTCACCGCGAGGGCGCGCCGGTAGTAGTCCATGGCGTCCTTGCGCAGACCCCGCGCGTACAGGGAGTTGGCCATCTTCACGTAGGCGAAGGGCTCCTTCGGGTTGAGCCGGATGGCCCGCTCGAACGCCGGGCGCGACGCCTTGTCGAAGTTGAGCTCGTCCAGCACGGTGCCCAGGTTTACCCAGGCCTTCCAGAAGGTGGAGTCAATGTCCACCGCCCGCTGGAACTGGTCGCGCGCGTCCTGCAGCCGGCCGCGGTCGTAGTAGGCGTTGCCCAGCTCGAAGTGCCGGAGCGGGTTCAGGGAGTCCGCCAGCACCGCGTCCATGAGCGGCTTGATTTCGTTGGCCACGCGCGCCGAGTCCTGCGCGGATGTCGGGGGCGCGGGCGCCGCCTCGGGCGCCGCTCCCGGGACCGGGGCCGTCGCGGGGGCGGGGGTTTCACCGACGGTGGTGCCCTGCGCGGCGACCGGCGCGGCGGCGGCGAGCGCCGCCAGCGTGACCATGATCCATCCAGAACCGAGCTTCATCACACCTCCAGGTCCAGCTTCCATCCGAATCGTGCGCGCCCCAGCGGCGCGGACACCGAGTTTACACCAGCGGGGCCGCCGCAGTCACGGGGCCCGAGACGGCGCCGGGCGCCGCGGGGCGCCGGCAGTCATGCGGGCCGGCGGTTGCGGGCGGCCGATCAGCGCCCCAGCGCCTGCTCCAGGTCGGCGATCAGGTCCGCCGGGTCCTCGATGCCGCACGAGAGGCGGATCATGCCGTCGCGGATGCCTGCGCGGCGGCGCTCTTCCGGCGGCACGTGGAGGTGCGAGGTGAGCGCCGGATGGCAGCACAGCGACTCGACGCCGCCCAGGCTGGCGGCCAGCCGGATCAGCTTCAGCCGGTCCGCCACGCGCGTCGCGGCGCGCAGGCCGCCGCGCACCTCGAAGGTCATCATGCCGCCGAAGCCGCTCATCTGGCGGCGGGCCAGGGCGTGCTGGGGGTGGCTCCGCAGCCCGGGATAGAGCACGCGCAGCACCTGCGGGTGGCGTTCCAGCCGCCGCGCCACCGCCAGGGCCACCTCGTTCTGCCGCCGCACCCGCACCTCCAGCGTGCGCATGCTGCGCGACAGCAGCCACGCCTGGTGCGGATCGGGGATGCCACCGAGCAGCTTGCGCACGGTGTACACCTTCCGCATCAGCCCGCGCGGCCCGGCCGCGGCGCCGGCCACGATGTCGGAGTGCCCGCCGAGGTACTTGGTGGCGCTGTGCAGCACTACGCTCACGCCCATGCCCAGCGGCCGCTGGTTGATCGGCGAAGCGAATGTGCCGTCCAGGAGGAACGGCACGCCGCGGTCGGAGGCCACCCGGGCCAGCGCCCGGATGTCCAGCACCGTCAGGGTGGGGTTCACCGGCGACTCGGCGTACAGCAGGCGCGTGCCGGGCTTGAACGCCCATCGAACCTGGTCCAGGTCCGTGCCGTCCACGAAGGTCACGCTCGCGCCCAGGCGCGGCAGCATCCCGGAGAAGAATTCGTAGGCTCCGCCGTAGATGCCGCGGGTGCTGACCACGTGGTCGCCCTCGCGCACCAGGGACAGGATGGCGCTGGTGATGGCGGCCATGCCGCTCGAGAACAGCAGGCATGCGTCCGCGCCCTCGAGCGCCGCGATCTTGCGCTCCGCGGCCTCGAACGAGGGGTTGCTCCAGCGCGTGTAGGCGCCACCGGGTCGCTTGCCCGCGTAGGTGGCCACCAGGTCGCGGGTGTTGCGGAACCCGAAGGTGGCCGACTGCACGATGGGGGTGTGGAACAGCCCGCTGACCGGATCCAGCTTGTCGCCGGCGTGCACCGCCAGCGTGGCCGGGGACATGGGGCGGGCAGCCCGGCGCACGGCCGCCCCGCGCCCGCCGCCGCGGCGCGCCGCGCCGCCTGCCGGACGTCGGGTCTTGCGGCCGGCCGCCGCACGCGTTCGCTTCTTCGTCGCCATGGCCCGGTCCCTCCTCGAGGTCCGTGTCAGTCCTTGTCCGGAAGCCCGCGCGGCCCCGGTCCGTGGATCGCGGCGCGCAGCGCGTCCGCAAGCGGCCGCTGGTCCACGCGGCCGTAGCCGAGCTTGCCCGCCAGCTCCGGCGCGGTCGTCTCCTGGCCCGCGTTCCACAGCGTGCGCAGCTCCTCGCCCGCCTTCGGGCTGGCGTACCACGCCGGCCCGTACTTCGCGCGCAGCCGCGCCTTCAGCATGGCCTCCAGGAACCACGCCTGCAGGTAGTCGGCCTCGTAGAAGCCCTCATCCTCCTCGTAGCAGTGACGCGCGTCGTGCTCGTCCATGGGGTAGCCCAGCGCCAGGCGCATGTTGCGCAGGTAGGCGTCCTCGGGCCGGACCCCGCCGCGGTGGAGGTCCATCTGGTACAGGAATTTCCCGGCGTAGCGCCGCACCAGCAGCAGCCGCAGGAAGGACGCCTGCGAGGCGTAGTTCCACAGGTCGTCGCGGTCCATGTACAGGTTGGCGCTCACCCACGCGGGATCCTCCAGCAGGTACTCGGTGGCGAAGGCCATGCACTCCGTGTACGCGGCGGTGCCGAGGTAGCGGAACTCCATCCGCTCCTGGCGGGTGCACGCGGCGTGCTCGGCATGTCCCATCTCGTGGAACAGCGCCATGTAATCCTGCAGGCCCCCCGCGGGCTTCACGGAGACGCGGACG
This sequence comes from Candidatus Eisenbacteria bacterium, assembly GCA_016235265.1. NCBI lineage: Bacteria > Candidatus Eiseniibacteriota > Candidatus Eiseniibacteriota bacterium. The sequence goes on along the minus strand of JACRLI010000014.1, from coordinate 327,647 downwards.
TCCCCGGGCACGCGCACCGCGAAGCACGCCGCGCGCGGGTTCTTCTCCGGGCGCGCCTCGGCGTCCACTCGGATGTTGCGCTGCCGCGACACGTCCACACCCATCGCCGCGAAACCCTGCACCATCACCGGCAGCATGCGGTCGGCCCGGAAGTACTCGTCGTAGCGGGTGAGGCGGTTGATGCGACTGATGTCGGGACGCCGCAGCTCCTCGCGCGAAAGCTTGAGCTGCCCGGCGAACGCGGTGAGCCCGCTGTCATACACTCCCTGCGTGGCCGCCAGGAACGCCCGGACCTCCTTTTCGAGGTCGGTGAAACGGATGCCCTTCTGCTCCTGGTAGAACTCGAAGCGCGAGGCGTAGCCGAGCGCGGACGCCTCGCGCCGGAGCAGGTCCAGCCGCGCCTGGCGCACCGGCTTGAGCGCCTCCAGCAGGCTGTCCTGGCCGGCGTAGGCGGCCAGGCGCTTCGCGTGGTCGGGCTGGTTCGCCATCCAGCCCTGCAGCTGGAACCACGGCACGCGGCCGGTGTCCACGGGCACCGTGGCGGACAGCATGGCGTTGGCCAGGCTGTCCTCCAGCGGCACGCAGGCGCGGGCCACGCACTCGCCCTCCAGGAAGCGGCGCAGGAATGTGAGCGCCTTCCTCTCCCGCGGATCGCGCGTGGCGTTCTGCGCGCCCTTCACCCGGGCGATGGTCGCGGGTGTGAAGAGGTCCGCGTGGCGCGCGTACACCTCGGTCAGCCGCGAGGGCTCTCCTCCCGCCCAGTTGGCCCAGTTGGCTTCCTCGCGCTCCTGGAGGAACTGGTCCACTCCCGAGCGCAGGCCGGCCAGTGGGTCGGACTTTCCGGAAGCCACCGGGCGCGCCGCGGCGGCCGGCTTCGGCGCCCGGGCGGCGCCCGCGGTCGCCGCGGGGCGCACGGCGGCGGCCGGGGGAGCGCCGGCCGGAGAAGCGAAGCCTGGCCCCGGCACGAGGGCCGGGGCCAGGCAGAACGCCGCAACGAGGCGCAGCCGTGCGCTTCGCTTCACGCGCGGAACCTCACTTCGCCGCCTTCACGTTGAAGTGGGCCGTGAACTTGGTCATCAGGTTGGAAGCGGTCGGGAAGTAGTTCAGCGCGTGCTGCACCTGGGTGTCCTGCTGCACCAGGACCCGCATGAGCGTGTTCCGGTCCCACAGCACCCCGGCCAGCTCGGCCTTCAGGTAGTTCTCGATCCCGGCGCCGTCGGCGGTCCAGTCCTTCTCGCTGAACTCGACCTTCTTGCCCTTCACGAATGCCTGGTAGTCGGCGAGCATCGTCGGCGAGGGCTTCCAGTCGCGCACGAACACCTCGGCGTCGTTCTTGTTGATCTCGCCCGCGTGGTGTCCCATCCAGCGCGTGGCGTACTCGAAGAACATCCGCTGCCCCACCATGGCGGCCATGAGCTTGCTGAAGCGCGGCGGGTACGGCTCGAAGACGTCCGGCGTGATGCCGCCGCCACCGTACACCGTGCGCCCGGAGACGGTCTTGAACTTCGGCCGCTTCGCCAGCACCGAGTCCGCCGGCGGCGCGGAGTCCTCCTGCGCGGCGTGCATGTACGCCTGGCGGTCGCTGTAGTCGCGCTGGATCAGCCGCCCGCTGGGCGTGTAGTAGCGCGCCACCACCAGCAGCAGCGTCGAGGAATCGGGCAGCGGAATGGGGTTCTGGACCAGCCCCTTGCCAAAAGTGGGCAGCCCCACCACCAGCGCGCGGTCCAAATCCTGAAGCGCGCCCGAGACCACCTCGGAGGCGCTGGCGCTGCCGTGGTCCACCAGCACCACCATCGGCGTGTCCAGGTGCTTGGGACCGTCGCCGGAGAAGTAGTCGCTGTTGAACTCGCGGGTGCGGCCGCGCGTGTACACCGTGCGCTCCCCGGCCGGCACGAACTTGTCGATCACGTCGGAGGCCTGGTTGAGCAGCCCGCCGCCGTTGCCGCGCAGGTCCAGCACCATCCGCTTCATCCCGCGGGCCTCCAGGTCGTGCATCGCCTTCTCCAGCTCCTCGGAGGTGGTGCTGGAGAAGCGGATCATGCGTATGTAGCCGGTCCCGGGCGCGATCATGAAGTGATACGGCACGCTGTAGATGGGAATGCGCTCGCGGATGATGTCCAGCTCGATCGGCTCCTCCTCGCCCTCGCGCCCCAGCGTGACGCGCACCTTGCTGCCGTCGGGGCCGCGGAGCTTCCCGAACACCTCGTCGGTGGTCAGCCCGTACGCCGAGACGCCGTCGATCTTGAGGATCCGGTCCCCCGGGCGGACTCCCAGCCGGTGGCTCGGCGAGCCCTCGATCGGGGAGAGCACGGTGATGTACTTATCGCGGATCTCGAACTCGATGCCGATGCCCGAGTAGTTGCCGCGGAATTCCTCGGTGAACCGGTTGGAGCGCTGCTTGGGCATGTACGAGCTGTGCGGGTCGAGCTGCTCCATCATCCCGGAGATCGCGCCCTCGATGAGCTTGCGCGGGTCCACATCGTCCACGTAGCGGTTCTTGACCAGCGCCATGACTTCGCTGAACAGCTGCAGCTGCGAATAATAGCTCTCGCTGGCCGCGCGCACCTTGCCCCAGCTGAGCCACAGCACGCCGGCGGTGACGACCATGCCCAGAAGCAGGCTGGAGAGCTTCCTGTGACGGCGGAACAGACTCATGTGCCTTCCTCGGTTGCGGGGCGCGGCGCGGTGCGCGCCGGCCCGGTCCCGGGCCGCCGCCCGGGATGGGCGCGGCCCGCTGGAGCTTGGGAGATCTCCTCTTAGGATGCGCCCGCACCCCGCCGCGTTGCCACGTGGCGGGCTGCCAAATACGGCAGCCGGGCCAGCCGCTCCGCGGCGGCAGCCAGCGTCGATTCGGTCTTGCAGAAGCAGAACCGGACCCGCTGGGAACCCCCCGGCGGGCGGTAGAAACTGGATCCCGGCACCACCGCCACCCCCACCTCGGACACCAGGAAGCGGGTGAAGGCCACGTCGTCCGGGAAGCCGAAACCCGAGATGTCGCACCAGATGTAGTAGGCGCCCTCCGGCAGCCGGCACGGGATCCCCGCGGATCTCAGGGTCGCGAACAGGTTGTCGCGGCGCGCCGCGTACTCCGCGAGCAGCCGGGGATAGTACTCCTCGCCCTCTTCCAGGGCCGCCGCCGCGGCGTCCTGCAGCGGCGCCGGGGCGCACACCGTCAGGAAGTCGTGCACCTTGCGGATGGCCGCGGTGATCTCCGGCGGCGCGATGCAGTATCCGATCCGCCAGCCCGTGACGCTGAACGTCTTGGACGGTCCCCCGATGGTCACGGTCCGTTCGCCCATGCCCGGCAGCGTGGCGATGGAGACGTGCTCGCGGCCGTCGTAGACCAGGTGCTCGTAGATCTCGTCGGTGATCACGACCACGTCGTGAGCCACCGCCAGTGCCGCGATGCGCCCCAGCTCGTCCCGCGTGAACACCTTGCCCGCGGGGTTGTTCGGGGTGTTCAGGACCAGCGCCCGGGTGCGCGGGGTGAACGCCGCGGCAAGTTCGTCGAAGTCCACGCGCCAGTCGGGCTCGTGCAGCGGCACGAAGCGCGGCGTGGCTCCCGAGAGGATCGCGCCCGGCCCGTAGTTCTCGTAGAAGGGCTCGAACACGATCACTTCGTCGCCCGGGTCCAGCACCGCCATCAGCGAGGCCACCATGCACTCGGTGGAGCCGCACCCCACCGTGATCTCGGTCTCCGGGTCGGCTTCGATGCCGTTGAACGTCTTCGCCTTCGCCGCGATGGCCCGCCGCAGCCGCGTGGAGCCCCAGGTGATCGCGTACTGGTTGATGCCCCGCCCCACCGCATCCTGCGCGAAGCGTTTGATGTTCTCCGGCGCGCCGAAGTCCGGGAATCCCTGCGCCAGGTTTACCGCCTTATGGTCGCGGGCCAGGCGCGTCATCTCGCGGATCACCGACTCGGTGAACCCCGCGGCCCGCCGGGATGTGCGCGGTCTCATGGGCAAGGACAGATCCTGTGAAGGGGTCGTGTCGGGACGGACCACGGGGCCGGCCGCGCCCCGCGCGAGGAGCGGCCGCCGGTGGCAGGCTTATGATACGGTATCGTCCGGGCACGGACAAGGCGAGCCGGGCCCGCCAACCCTGGAGGTCCCGTGCCGCGAAAGCTGCCATCCATCGAAGCCCGGCACCTGGGCCGGCTGTTCATGGCCCCCGTCCCCGCCACCCGCGCCGAATGGTCCTCGGCCGACACCGCGGGCGTCCCCCACTTCATCGTGTTCCGCCGGGACTTCCGCTCCGCCGCCGGGCTCGCGGCCCTGAACGCCCGGCTGGCCGCGAGGGCCGGGCACACCCGGCTGGGCGCGCCGCTGCTGGCGCTGGACGAGGAGGGCGGGCTGGTGTCTCAACTGCGGGCGCTGGGCCTGGAGTCGCCGGGCCCGCGGGTGCTGGCCCGCGGCGAGGCGGCCGTGCCCCGCGGGCCGGCATCGGACACCGCCGCGGGTGCGGCCCACCGCGCGGAGGCACCGCGCCGGACTTCTCCCCTGGCCACCGTCTCAGGCCGCGCCACGGCGCTCACCCTGCGCTCGCTGGGCTTCAATCTCAATTTCGCGCCCGTGGCCGACGTGGACACCGCCACCGACAGCCCCGTAATCGGGGCCCGCGCCGTGTCCTCCGATCCATCGGAAACCGCCGCGTGGTGCGCGGCCTGGATCCGCGCGCACCAGGCCGCCGGGGTGGCGGCCACCGCCAAGCACTTCCCCGGCCACGGCGCCGCCGAACTCGACTCGCACCTGACGCTGCCCGGGGTGGACCGCCCGCGCGCGCTGCTCAAGCGCCTGGACCTGCCCCCGTTTCTGGAGGCGGTGCGCGCCGGGGTGGGCGCGGTGATGACCGCGCACGTGCGCTACGCCTCGCTCGATCCGCGCCTGCCCGCCACCCTCTCGCCGCGGGCCCTGGCGCTGCTGCGCGGCACGCTGGGCTTCGACGGGGTGGCGGTCACCGATTCGCTGGACATGGCCGGCGTGCGCCGCTTTGGCGACGCGGCCGCCGCGGTGCGCTCGCTCCTGGCCGGCTGCGACCTGCTGCTGTACGGACTGCCCGGCAGGCTGTGGCTCACCGGCCACCGCGCGGTGACGGCCGCGGTGCGCTCCGGGCGATTGCCGCGGGAACGCATCGAGCAGGCCATGGCACGGGTGGATCGTTTGGCCCGCGACTACCCCACGGCGGCCGCGCGGCGTCGCGCCCCGCGGGCGGCCGCGCGGGTGGTGCCTCCATCCGCCGCGCTGCGCCGGAAGTGGGACCTGGCCGTGCGCCAGGCCACCGAGTTCCGCGGGCTTCCGCCGGGCTCCCCTTCCACCGTGGAGGTGGCCGGCAACCCGGCCTACGCCGCCCCGCTGGCGGCCGCCTTGCGCGGGCACGGCGTGGACGCCCGCGAGCAGGAGGGCGCACGAAGCGGAATGAAGTCCGGGAGCCGCGCACGCAGCGGCGCGCAACGGGGCGGCGCGCAGAGGCGTGGCGCCCGCGCCGGCCTCGCGTTCGGCCTCCTGGTCATCGGCGGAAGGCGCGGATGGGAGTCCGCCGAGACGCGCCAGCTGGAGATCTGGCGACGCGAAGGCCGCCCGTTCGGCGTGGTCTCGCTCCTCTCCGAGCGGCGCCTGAGCGAGCCCCCCGCCCGTGGCGCGCTGCTGCTGGCCTGCCCGTTCGAAGACACCCCGCGCGCCCTGGAGGCCGTGGCCGCCCTGGTCGCGGATTCCCCGCCCCCGCGCGGCCCGCGAGCAAGACCCTAGGACCCACACCCCTCGAGGAGAGACCCCGTGCCCAATCTCGAACCCATCGGCGCCGTGCGCGCGCCCTACACCGACACCGCCCAGATCCCCCGCGGCCCCGGAGCCGAGCACCGCGCCGAGGGCGTCCTCGAACTCCGCCCGGAATTCGAACCCGGCCTGTCCGACATCGAAGGCTTCTCGCACCTGTTCGTAATCTGGGTCTTCGACCGCGTCCAGGGCGTCGAGCTCATGCCCACCCCACCCACCGACGACCGCCCCCACGGAGTCTTCACCACCCGCTCCCCCAGCCGCCCCAATCCCATCGGCCTCACCGTGGTGGAACTGCTGCGCCGCGACGGCCCCCGGCTTCACGTCCGCGGCGTGGACATGCTGGACGGATCCCCCATCCTGGACATCAAGCCCTACCTGTCGGGAGTCCCCCGGGAAGAGGTGCGGCGCGGATGGATGGAGGAGGCGGAGAAAAGAAGGGGGAAGTAGAAGGGCGAGCGCAGCGATGCCGGGACAGCGCGGGGAAAGCGGGGTCGTGGGATTGCCCCCCAGCGGGATTTCCCAGAGATCGAAGAAATGCGGGCACGGAACGAAGCTACCTCGGCAGCACGCGCCAAACCAGGAAGCGGATCAAAGCTCAACATCGAACTCGGTTGAACAGCTGTCCTCCAACAGCGGAACTCCCCTGAATCGAAGAGACACTTCTTCCGGCAAGCGATCTGGCGGGGGCCAGCCCAGCCATTTGCGGACATCGCGCTGATTGGTCGAGTAGTGGAAGACGGCTGCATAATGCCCCGGCTTGGCGAACTTCCCCAGGTCCGGATCCCAGCCTCCCGCGAATGGGTCGAACTCTTCTCCAGGTTTGACTTCTACAAGATCCGAGGCTCCGAGGCCGTTCATGTTCCCGCAGAAACGCCACCCCCGCGGGGAGTCTATCCCGCCTACCGGCCCACGAATCTTGATTGAGACTTGCGGGAAGCGGCCGCCGTCGGTTGAGCCGTCGAGGCTTGGCACCAGAAACAACGCCTGCTTGCTATGGTTGGTCAGCCGCACAGAGAACCGCGCGGGTTCGCCGACCCTGGGGCTCTTGTGAATCGGCTTGATCTGGAATTCAATATCGCTGGGCTTGATCGAGAGGGCGACGCCGATAGATTCCTTCGCCGCCTCGGCAACGCTCAGGCCCCGCAACTCGACGAGGATCTCGACGCGTGTATCTTCCCCCGCCCTGGCCTGGACAGTAACGGGCCGTGACCGCACCAGGAGGCCCTGCACGCGGATAGTGTAGGCTCCGGGCTTCAAACCCTCGAATCGAAAGGTCCCGTCTTCCCCGAGCAGCATGCCGCGCTTTGCCTCGACGACTGCGACCGCTCCTCCCGCGAACGGAAGGCGGCTTTCCGGGCGTAGAGCCACGCCGGAGATCGTGCCACTCTGCTCAGCCGCGATACACGAGGAGCCCTCAGCGCAGGGCATTCCGATCAGGGCTATCAAGATCAGGCCAACATCTCGCAGGGTTCGCAAGCGCACTCTTCCTTGTTTCGGCGGGATCATGTTGCAACCGGTACCGGTCCGCCAGAAATCCACACGGTCTGGTGAGCTTCAACGAGAGCGCACCACCATCCCTCCCGGCCCTCCCCCGGCCGCAGCCCGATCACAAGATGACGACCGCGGCCACCAGATGTTGTCCGAGTTATGAAGTCTGCTCCAGGCTCCATAACTCGAATGCCCCGAAACCCGCCCAACCCCGGATCACCAAGCCCTTACGCCGCAATACCCGCCACCCGATTTGACTGAGATCCATGACTCGACGAGTCTTCGGCCCCGGAGAGCACTCCCGGGAGATCAGGCGACGCGGCGCAGCAACGCAAAGCACGAAGCGAGCGCGGCGAGGCGGACAAGGAAGCGGCGAGGCGGGAAGGCAGGCGTGCCGCGGACCAGCACGCAGCGTCCCCGGGCGGGTGAGACACCCCTGCGCGGTGCGTCTGCGACCGACGAAGCCAGGAAGGCGAAGGAGGGAGCAGCCGCAGCGAAGGAGCGCCAGGATGGCGCGACGAGCGGGCCGCGCAGGGGTGTCTCACCCGCCCGGGGACGCCACCACTACGATCAAGCGATCGCCACGATCAAGCGATGACCCCGACGCAAGCAACTAACGCCTCGAGTACATGCAATCGATGCGGGTCCTACACCGGCACCCGCGTCTGCACCTGCTTGCGAAATTCCAGCGGCCGCGCAATGTCCCGAAACGACTCCCGCGTCCCCCCGGTCCCCGTGACCGTGATCGTCCCGAACCCCAGCACCCGCCCCCAGAACCCCTGGTCCACCCCGATCCCCTCCACCTTCGTGAGCAGCAGCTCCAGCGTGTGCCGCCGCACCAGGCCGATCTTGATCAGCACCCGCCGGTTGGTCACTGCGAACTCCGACGACATCACGTAGATCCGCGCGAGCAGGCACCCGGTGAGGCCCAGCAGGAACATGAACGCTCCCACCAGGCCCAGCGCGTTCCACGCACCGTGCGCCAACCCCGCGGCCGGGCCGCCGGCCGCGGCGCCCGCGCCGCCCGCGGATCCGGCGGATCCCGCCTGCCCGGCACCCGCGGACAACTCCGGCATCACTCCCGCCACCGCCAGCGCGAGACCCGCCAGGCACAGCAGCCCCGGACGGATGTAACGCACCCAGTGCACGCGGGCCCGGTATCCGATCTCCTCGCCCTCGACCAGGTTCGATTCCACGTAGCCCACGACGACCCCCGTTCGTTCAGAGTTCGGCGGGCCGGCCCGCCAGCATGCCTTCGAGCCGCAGCTTCACGGCGGGCCACTCCGCGTCGATCACGCTGTAGTACACGGTGTCGCGGACGAACCCGCTCCAGGTGACCATGTGGCGGCGCAGCACGCCCTCCCGCAGCGCGCCGATGCGCTCGATGGCGCGCTGGGATTGGAGGTTGCGCGCGTCGGTCTTGAGCTGCACGCGCACCGCCCCGAGGTCCTCGAACGCGTGCCGGAGCAGCAGGTACTTGCACTCGGTGTTGACCGTCGTGCGGCGCACGGCCGGAGCCAGCCAGGTGGAACCGATCTCCAGGGCGCGGTCGTTGCGGCGGATGTCCATGAAGCGGGTGGAGCCCACCGCGCGGCCCGCGACCATGCCCGCCGCCTCCAGCGCGCGCCGCAGCACCACGGCAAACGCCACCTGCGAGCCCCCGTCCATGGCCTGCCCCGCCTGCGCCACCCACTCGCGCGCGTCGTCGGCGCTGGCCAGGTGGGTGCGGGCCATGTAGGCCCAGGTCTCCGGATCGCGGCCCACCGTCCACAGGTCCTCGGCATGTGCTGCGCACAGCGGCTCCAGTCGCACCCGCTCGCCTTCGAGCGTCACCGGCCGGGGGTCGAAGCGCGCGGTCACACGCCCTCGGCCACGACCATCTCCGTCCGGGCAGAGAGCTGGCGGAGGCGGCGTGCCTCTCGGTATTCCGGGGAATTCACCCACTGCTGCGCGCGCTCCACGCTGTCGAACTCGAGGATGACGAGCCGCGTCGGCTTCCACGTGCCCTCGAGCGTCTCCACCCGGCCCCCCCGCGCCACGTAGCGGCCGCCGTGGGCCTTTATGGAAGCCGGGGCCAGGTTCTTGTACTCCTCGAAGATCACCGGGTCGTGCACGTGGATGTCCACGATCACGTAGGCAGGCATCAGGTCAGCTCCTCCGCGAACGCCAGCACATGGCCGTCCGGGTCGAGCACGTAGCCCGCCCGGTGGCCCCAGTCGCGCGGGGCCGGCGCACTCAGTTCGCGCCCGCCGGCCTCCAGCGCCCTCCGATGGTACTCCTCCGCGCCGTCCACCACGAGATACAGCTCGGCGCGCGGCACCCCTGCGGCGAGCGCGGGGTCCGGCAGGGCGGCCCCCAGCAGGCGCCGGATGCCGGTCTCCGGCATCAGGCCCAGCACGGCGCCCCCGGGCAGGCCGAACTCGGTCATGCCGGGGACATCCAGCGAGGGCTCGATTCCCAGCGCGCGGGAGTAGAACGCGCGGGCGCGCCGCGGGTCATGGACGTAGAGGATGAAGTGGGCGCGGTTCACCGGACGGCCCTGCCTTTCCGGTGAACGGTACGCGGTCGCGTCCGGCCCGCGGGCCGGGGCCGGCCCCATCCGCCGCCACCGGGCGACTCCACCCGCAGCACGTCGCCCGGGAGCAGCTCCAGCTCCGCCTTGCCGGGCAGCGGGTGCGCGCGCCCTCCGCGCACCAGCCAGTTGCGCCCCACCGCTCCCGGTCCGCCACCGCGCAGCCCGTAAGGCCCGTGGACTCGCCGTTCCGAGACGAGCGCGACGCGGCACGCCACCAGCACCTCGATCTCGCGCACCAGCCCCTCGCCTCCGCGGTGGCGGCCCGCCCCGCCCGAACCCCGGCGCAGCGAATACTCGCGCACGCGCAGCGGGTAGGCGTGCTCCAGCGCCTCCACCGGCGTGTTCCGCGTGTTGGTCATGTGCACCTGGATGCCGCTGGCCCCCGGCCCCGAAGGGCCCGCGCCCGCCCCGCCACCCAGCGTCTCGTAGTAGGCGAAGCCGGCGCCGGTGCGCAGGTCGGTGCCGCCCGCGGTGAGGTTGTTCATGGTGCCGGCGCTGGCCGCCGGGATGCGACCGGGGAGCGCGCGCGCCAGGGCGCGCAGCACCACGTCGGTGATCCGCTGCGAGGTCTCCACGTTGCCCGCCGCCACCGCGGCGGGGAAGCGCGCGTTCACCACGGTGCCCTCCGGCGCCACGATCTCGATGGGCCGGAACAGCCCGTCGTTCTCCGGCACGCCGGCCGGCAGCAGGCAGCGGAACGCGTACACCGAGGCGGAGCGCACCACCGCGGCGGTGGCGTTGAACGGCCCGGCCACCTGCGGGCTTGAACCGGTGAAGTCCAGCCGCGCGGTGTCGCGGCGCACCGTGAGGCGCACGGCGATGCGCACGTCGCGCGCGCCGCAGCCGTCGCCATCCAGCACGTCCGCCGCGCGGTAGCTGCCGTCGGGGATGGCCCGGATCGCGCCGCGCAAGGCCCGCTCCGTGCCCGCGCACAGCGCGCGGCCGGCCTCTGTCACGCGCGCGGCGCCGTGGCGCTCCACCAGCGCCCCGAGGCGCCGCAGTCCCACGGCGAGCGACGCCCGTTGCGCCATCAGGTCGCCGCGCCGCTCGGCCGGCGTGCGCACGTTGGCCAGCAGCAACTCCAGCACCTGCTGCTGGTCCTGGCCGCCGCGCACCAGCAACGTGGGCGGAATGCGCACGCCCTCCTGCACGATGTCGGTGGCCAGGCCCATCGAGCCCGGGTGCGCGCCGCCCACGTCCGCGTGGTGCGCGCGGGAGGCCACGTAGAAGAGCGGCTGCCCGCGATGCGCCAGGGCCGCCACCAGGGTGAGGTCCGGCAGGTGCGTGCCGCCCTCGTAGGGGTCGTTCAGGATGGCCACGTCACCCTCGCCCAGCCGCAACCGCCGCGCCACCGCTTCCACCGCGCCGGGCATGGCCCCCAGGTGCACCGGGATGTGCGCCGCCTGCGCCAGCAGCCCGCCGCGCGCGTCGAACAGCGCGCACGAGAAGTCGCGCCGTTCCTTGATGTTGGGCGATGAGGAGCTGCGCTGCAGCACGGTGCCCATCTCCTCGGCCCCCGCGGCGAACCACTCGGCGAACAGCGCCAGGTCCACGGCGTCGAGCATCAGCGGCTCCCGGGTGAGCGGCGCGCGGGCTTCGCGGCCGGGTTGCCCGGCGCGCGGCGGGGGCTCTTCGCACCCGCGCGGCCCGGTGAGCGGCGGGCGCCCCGCGTCTCCGCCGCCACCAGTTCCACCGCCCCGGCTGCGGCCCGACCGGCCTGCCAGCCCTCGGGCACGACGATGGTGGACGCAAAGGTGAGCACGAAGGCCGGGCCCTTGAGGACCTCCCGGGGGCCGAGCTCCGCCGCGGGCACCACCGGGACGGGCCTGCCGAAATACACCGTGGGGCGCAGGAAGCGCCTGAGATAGGGCTGTTTCTCGAAGCCCGGCAGCGGCGCCCGCGGCGCCGGGCCCGCCCCGCGCACGCGCAGGCTCACCACCTCCACCGGGCGCGAGGGATCGCACACGCCGTAGGCGCGGCGATGGGCCGCGTCGAAAGCCTGCCGCAGCCGCGGGCCGAAGGGCACCGTCAGCTCGTAGGACTGGCCCGCGTAGCGCAGGTCCACCCGCCGCACCAGGGTGACGCGGCGCGCCCCTTCCCGTCGCAGTCCGGCGCGCACTCTTCGCTCCAGCGCGTCCAGCAGCCGTTCCAGCCGGGCCGGGGGCATCTCGTCCAGCCGGCGCAGCACCGGGGCGCTGTGCTCCGAGCGCGCCGCCGAGCCCAGCAGGCCCCACGCCGAAAACGCGGCCGCGTCCAGGGGCGCCAGCACCCGTCGCACTCCAAGGCGCGAGGCCAGCCGCGCCGCGTGCAGTCCGCCGGCGCCACCGAAGCTGACCAGCGTGAAGTCCGAGGGGTCATGGCCCCGTTCCACGCTGATCCGCCGCAGCGCCCGCTCCATCACCGCGTCGGCCACGTCCAGGGCGCCGCGCGCCGCCCGCTCCACGCTCAACCCCAGGCGGCCGGCCAGCCCGGCAAAGGCATCCTCCGCCAGATCCCGATCGGCGGGCGGACCGAGCAGGAATTCCGGCCACAGCGTGCCCAGCACCAGGTGCGCGTCGGTCAGGGTGGGTTCGTCCCCCTCCCCCCACGCGGCCGGGCCGGGATCGGCGCCGGCGCTCTCGGGCCCGGTGCGCAGCGCTCCGGTGGCGTCCGCGCGCACGTAGGATCCGCCGCCCGCGCCCACGGTGTGGATGTCCAGCATGGGCACGCGCAGCGGCAGGCCTTCCAGGGTGCGCTCCAGGGACGGCTCCGGCTCGCCGTCCAGCAGCGCCACGTCGGTGGAAGTGCCGCCCATGTCGAAAGTGATCAGGCGCGTGCGGCCCAGCGCGCGGCCCAGGCGCAACGCCGCGGCCACTCCCCCGGCGGGGCCGGACAGCAGCGTGCGAACCGGCTCGCGCGCCGCCCGGTCGGGCCGCATCAGGCCACCGGAGCTGGACATCACCCACAGCGTGCGCCCTGCCCCCAGGCGCCGCGCCAGGCGCGTGAGGTAGAGCTCCAGCACCGGCTGGACGTAGGCGTTGGCCACGGTGGTGGCGGTGCGCTCGTACTCGCGGAACTCCGGCGCCAGCTCGTGCGAGACCGAGACGCGCAGCCCGGCGCGCCGCAGGGCGGCCGCCACGCGCCGCTCGTGCGCCGGGTTGGCGTAGGCGTGCAGGAGCGCCACCGCCACGGCGTCGGGCTTGAGGCCCGCCACCTTGCGGACCGTCGCGCGCAGCGCCGGCTCCCCCAGCGCGCGCAGCGTCTCGCCGCGCGGGCCCACGCGTTCCGCCAGCCCCAGGCGCAAACGTGCCGGGACCAGGGGCGCGGGCACGCGGGGCTCCAGCCGGTAGAGCTCCGGGCGCGCCTGGCGCCCGATCTGCAGCACGTCCTCGAAGCCCGCGGTGGCGACCAGCGCCACCCGCGCGCCACCCCGGGTGAGCAGCGCGTTGGTGGCCACCGTGGTGCCGTGCAGCACGATGCCGCCGCGCGCCCCCAGGGCCCGGCGGATGCCCTCGAGCACCGCGCGGGACGGATCGTCGGGAGTGGATGGAAGCTTGAAGCGGGTGAGCCGGCCGGCCTCCTCCACCACGAAGTCGGTGAAGGTGCCGCCGGTGTCCACGCCGATGCGAATCACGGGGCCCCGGTCATCGCACCGGCCGCGCGCGCGTGAAGGGCCCGCGCGCGGCGACGGGACGGGATGCTCCCGCGGGCAGCGAGTAGTCCGGGAGCGGGGCCCGGACCACGCGCCGGGCGGACGGGCCGAAGCCCGGCCGCGGCAGCAGGCGCACCGCCGACTCCGGCCAGGTCACCGGTGCGGCGTGCAGCGTGCCGCGCACGCGGCGAACGCGCTGGGCGATCATGTCGGACACCAGCAGGTCTCCCGACGACAGGGCCACGATGCCCGCGGGGTACTTCCACATGCTGGCCTCCCCCGGCCCGTCGAGGAATCCGCTCACCCCGGTGCCCGCCACGTTGGAGATGTACCCGGTGGGGCTGGCCGAGCGCACCTGCCGGTTGCCCGTGTCGGCGACGTAGACGTAGCCGTCCGGGCCCACCGCGACCGCAAACGGCTGGTCGAACTGCCCGTAGGGCCGCGGCCCGAACAGGCTGCCCGGGATGCCGTTGCCGGCCACCGTGGACAACACGCCGTCCGGGGAGACCTGCCGGACGACGCTGCCGCTGGTGATCGCGCCGGAGCCGCGCTCGCACACGTACAGGACGCCGCCGGGCCCGATGGTCAGCCCGGCGGGCTCGTCCATCCGACCCGGCTTGCCGTCCACGTAGCCGCTCACCAGCGGCGTTCCGCACAGGGTCTTCACCCGCCCGCCCGGCTCGATCACCCGGATCACCGAGTTGCCGCGATCCGCCACGAAGATCCGGCCCGTGGCGTCCACCGCCACGGAGGTGGGAGTCCGAAAGTACGCCTCGTCGGCGGTGGAGTCCACGTAGGCGGGAAACCCCGGCTGCCCCGCGACCGTAGTGACATTGCCCCCGGTGTCGACGCGCCGGATGCAGTGGTTGCCCTGGTCGGCCACGTACAGCAGGCGGCCCGGCCCCACCGCGATGCCCGCGGGGAACCGGAACTGCGCCGCGGCGCCGCGGCCGTCGGCGAAGCCGGGGCCGCTGCCCGCCAGGGTGCGCACCTGCCCGCGCTCGATCACGCGGATGCGGTGATTGCCGTTGTCCACCACGTACACCGAGCCCAGCGAGTCCACCGCCAGGCCCATGGGGTTGCGGAAGGTGGCGACCGCCGGGTCCCCGTCCTGCTCCCCGGCGGACCCGGCGCCGGCTTCCGTGCTCACCGTGGGGGCGGCCAGGACCGTCAGTCGTGCGGTGCCGCGCACGCCATCCACCTCGGCGGTGACCGTCGCGGAGCCGGCCGCCAGGCACAGCACCTGGCCGTCCGGGCCGACGGATGCCACCGTGGCCGGCTCCACGCTCCAGTGCACCGGGGCGGGCACGAAGCGCCCCGACGCGTCGCGCGGGTCGGCGACGAAGGGCTGGCGGTCCCCGGCCAGGAAGGTGGCCGAGGCGGGGGTGACCGTCACCTGGGCGGCCGGCGGCTCCCCCGCGTCCACCCGCACCGTCGCGGCGGCTTTCAGGGCGCGCGTGCGCACCTCCACCACCGTGCGGCCGACGGCCTTCGCGGAGACTACGCCCTGGGAGTCCACGACCGCGACGGCGGTGTCCGCCAGCGTCCAGTGCAGCGCCACCGACACCTGCGTGCCCCGCGCGTCTCGCGCCACGGCGTGAAAGGTGGTTTGCCTCCCGGGGACCAGCAATGCAGAATCCGGCGACACGGTTAGTTGGACGGGTTCACCGGCGGGCACGGGTTCGGACGAGGATCCGCAGCCGCAGACAAGAGCCACCAGAACGAGGGGAAGGGACGGGAAGAGCGCGCGTGGATGAAGAACGGACATGTTCCCCCCAGGCCGGGCCGGAAGCCCAGGCCGGCGTAGGCCCCGATGCCGGCGGCGGGCCGGAGAGCCCCGGAGCGGGTCCTGATTGCGACAGCCCGATGGTGGCCACGAGACCGCAAGGGCCGTCCGGGGGGGCCTGGACGCTGGCGGGCGCACTGTGCGTGGTCGCCCTGACCCTGGTGTGGATGGGGCTGCTGACGTACCTGGACAGGAGTCTAGGGCACCCGCCGGGCCTGCGACAAGCGGCCACGCCCCTCTCGTTCGCCCTGGCCGCCGTGCCCGTGATGGCCTGGACTTCCCGCCGCCCCGGCTCCGGCCGGGCCTGGCTGCTCCTGGGCCCGCCGAAGGCCGGCACGTGGGCGCAGGTGGTCCTGGCGGCGATCTGCGGGCTGGTGCTGCTGGTGGCGGTGGCGCTGGTGTGCTGGCAGCTTCCCGCCTACCGCTCGCTGCGGGAGACGCAGGTCCAGATGACCGCGTGGAGCACCCCGCCCCAGGCGCTGGCGCTCCTGGGCACCCACGCGGTGATGCCCGCGTTGTTCGAGGAACTGTTCTTCCGGGGCTGGACCCTGGAACGGCTCCGCCGCAGTTGGAGCCCCAGTACCGCGCTGCTGGCCCAGGCGGCCGTCTTCGCGGCCGCTCACGGCCCCGGCGCGCCGGTGGCAGGGGTGATCGGGGTGCTGAACGGTTGGCTGGTGATCGTCTCCGGCAGCCTCTGGCCCGGAATCGCGCTGCACTTCCTCATCAACGCCCTGGCGATAGCGGGGAGCTACCAGCCGGTCCCCTAGCCGGGGCAGTCGAGCCTCACCGCTCGCAGCCCGGACGGTTTGGGGGCGGGTTGTCGGCAGAGCGAACGTTGGAGGGCGCTGTGCTTCCCAGGCGCCCGACCGAGAGCGTGCCGACAAGCCGCCCCCAAACCGTCCGGGCGCGCTCAGCGGAAATTCACGAACTGCAGCGGCAGCTTATATTCCCTGGCCTTGAGGAATGCGATCACCTGCTGCAGATCGTCCTTCACCTTCCCGCTGACCCGCACCTGGTCCTCCTGGATGGCCGCCTGCACCTTCAACTTGAGGCCCTTGATGTCCTTGACGATCTCGCGGGCCAGCTCGCCCTCCAGGCCGGAGGCGAGGGTGATCTCCTGGCGGACGGTGCCCTTCTGGGCCGGCACCACCGGGCCGTAGTCCATGCACTTCAGCGAGATGCCGCGCTTGATGAGCTTGCCCTGGACGATGTCCACCACCGACTTGAGCTTGTGCTCGTCGTCGGAGACCAGCACCAGCTTCTCCTCCTCGGCCAGCTCGATGGAACTGGCGCTGGCCTTGAAGTCGAAGCGCTGGCTCATCTCCTTCTGGGCCTGCTGGACGGCGTTCTTCAGTTCCTGCAGGTCCACGCGGGACACCACGTCGAAGGAACTCTCATTGGCCAATGGGAAGCCTCCAGGTGGAGCACCGGACCGGGCTGAGCCCCGCCCGGGGGGCAAAAAAAATGCGAAGAGGGCGAGTGCATGCCACCCACCCTCTCGCAATATCGAGACTCTGTGCGTCCAGACGAAACGAGTGCCGGACGGGGAGTCGAACTACTGATGAGCAGCCGTGTCCGCCGGGGCAGGAGTCGTAGCAGCGCCGGACTCCGCCGGGGCAGGAGTGGTCGTGCTCGTCGTCGCCTCGGTGGTGGTACCCTCGGTGGTGGTGCCCTCCTCCGCCTTCTTCCCACAACCCATGGCGGTGGCGAGAGCAACGGTCAGGATCGCCATCAGGAAAAATGCCGCAAGCTTCTTGATCACCTAGCTCACCTCCTTCAGAGTGTATTTTGTTGAACGACGGGTGCTGAACCGAAGCTGTCGCTTGGAATTCGGTGATCTCAGTACCGTCTGACGCACATTCCTTGTGCCACGCGCCGCCATGTTGGACGTACCGGGCGCCACAGAGGAATCTCAGGTCGGCTGCTCAGCAGGATGTCACTACCCGGGGCACAGGAAACCCCATCCACTCAACAAGGCCGCAGGATAGGCAATGACCCTTGGGGTGTCAAGGACTTTTTTCCCCACCTATCCCCAATGTTGTCAAGAACTTAGCCGAAAAAATCACGAATATCAGGCCTCGCCGGCCACGGGCTGCACCGCCCGGAGCGCCTGCTCCAGGTCGGCCAGCAGGTCCTCGATGTCCTCCACCCCCACGGAGAGCCGGACCAGCCCGTCGGTGAAGCCCCACTTCTCCCGTTCCGCCTTCGGCACCAGCGCGTGGGTCATGGAAGCGGGGTGGGAAATCAGGCTTTCCACCCCTCCCAGGCTCTCGGCCAGGGTGAACAGGCGGACCTGGTTGAGGAGCCGGCGGCCGGCCTCCAGGGAGCCGGTCTCGATCGCCAGCATCCCCCCGAAGCCGGACATCTGGGTCCGGGCCAGGGCGTGCTGCGGATGGCCGGGCAGACCCGGGTAGAAGACCTTCTGGACGGCCGGGTGCCTGTCCAGGAAGGTGGCGATCTTCATCGCGTTGGCGGTGTGCCGTTCCATCCGGAGGGCCAGGGTCTTGATGCCCCGGAGCACCAGGTAACAGTCCATGGGGCCCGGGACCGCCCCGACGGCGTTCTGGAGGAAGCCCAGGCGCTCGGCCAGTTCCGGCTCCGAGGTGATCACCGCCCCGCCGACCATGTCGCTGTGGCCGTTGAGGTACTTGGTGGTGCTGTGCACCGCCAGGTGCGCTCCAAGTTCCAGCGGGCGCTGGTAATAGGGGGTCATGAAGGTATTGTCCACGGCCATCCAGGCGCCGCGGGCCCGCGCCAGCCGGGCCAGCGCCTTGAGGTCCGAGAGCACCATGAGCGGGTTGGTGGGCGACTCCACGAACAGCAGCTTCGTCTCCGGCGTGAAGGCCCGCTCCACCGAGGCGGCATCCGAGGTGTCCACGTAGGTGAACTGGATCCCGTAGCCCTTCAGGATGTACTCGAACAGCCGGTAGGTGCCGCCGTACATGTTGTGCGAGGCCACCACGTGGTCCCCGCCCTTGAGCAGGTACAGCACGGTGGAGATGGCCGACATGCCGGAGGAGAACGCGAACCCCTTGATCCCCTTCTCCAGCACCGCGAGGTTCTCCTCGAGCGCGTGCCGGGTGGGGTTGGCGGTGCGGGCATACTCGTAGCCGCTGGACTTGCCCAGCTCGGCCTGGGCGTAGGTGGAGGTCTGGAAGATCGGGACCGAGACCGCCCCGGTGCGGGGGTCGGGCGCGTTGCCGGCGTGGATCGCGTCGGTGGAGAAACCCATCAGGCCGCCTCGTATTCGATGATGTCGAACCGCGTGAGAATGCCGACCACGTCGGACTGGTCGGTCACCAGGAGCGCCGGGGTGCGGCGCGCGAGCATGCGTTTGGCCTCGGTCAGGCTGGCGTCGCGCGCGATCCGCGGCAGCGGGTCGGTCATGACGCTGTCCACCGGCCGGTGCAGGGATTCCAGATCCTCCAGGGCCGCGCCCAGCACGTCGGCGTCGTTCAAGGTGCCCACCACCTGGCCGTTCTTCATCACCGGCACCAGCGAAATGTCGTACTGCTGGATCAGGTGCAGCGCCTCGCTCAGCGGGTGGCCGCTCTGAACCGTGACCAGCTGCGGCACTGAAAGTCGCTTGCCGCGGATCACCTGGTCCACCAGCACCGTGTCGGGGTCCAGCATGCGGTTCTCGCGCATCCAGTCGTCGGAGTGCACCTTGCTGAGGTAGCGCTCGCCGGTGTCGGGCAGGATGACCACGATCAGGTCGTCCTTGGTGCCCTTCGCCGCGATCCTGAGCGCGGCGACCACGGCGGTGCCGCAGGAGCCGCCCACCAGGATCCCCTCCTCGCGGGACACCCGGCGCGCCATGTTGAGCGATTCACGGTCGGAGACGGTCAGGATGTCGTCGAGCATGTTGAAGTCGAGCGCGCCGGGCAGGAAGTCCTCGCCGATGCCTTCCACCTTGTAGGGCCGCGCCTCCCCCATGGTCTTCTTGTAGAAGTACTCGCACAGGATGGAGCCCTCGGGGTCCGCGCCGACCACCTTCACGCGGGGGTTCTTCTCCTTGAGGTAGCGCGCCGTGCCGCTGATGGTGCCGCCGGTGCCCATGCCCCCCACGAGGTGCGTCACCTGCCCGCCGGTCTGCTCCCAGATCTCGGGACCGGTGCTGCGGTAGTGCGCCTCCGGGTTGGCCATGTTGTGGTACTGGTTGGTGAGGCAGGCTCCGGGGGTTTCGCGGTGAATGCGCTTGGCCACCTCGTAGTAGCTCTCGGGGGAATCGGGCGGGACCGCGGTGGGGCAGATCACCACCTGGGCGCCGTAGGCGCGCAGCAACTGGCGCTTCTCTTCGCTCACCTTGTCGGGCATCACGAACACCGCCCGGTAGCCCTTCACCGCCGCCACGATGGCCAGGCCCACCCCGGTGTTGCCCGAGGTGCACTCCACGATCATCCCGCCGGGCTTGAGCAGGCCCTGCCTCTCGGCGTCCTCCACCATGGCCAGCCCGATGCGGTCCTTCACGCTGCCGCCGGGATTGGTGGATTCCAGCTTGCCCAGGACGGTGGCCGCGCACCCGCGGGTCACGCGGTTCAGGCGGATCAGCGGCGTGTTCCCCACGCAGCCCAGGACATCCGGGGCAAACTTCACTTTGGACAGGTCCAATGCTCCTCCCGCTAGTGCGCGATCCGGGCCCAGTACTTCGCGTAATTGAACTTCGGGGACTGGTCCGCGTTGTGGCAGCGCGTGCACGAAGCCCGGGCGCCGTTCACGAAGGCGGGGTCGCCGGTGTTGTGCTCGGTGCCCATGCCGTGGCAGGCCTCGCACTGCACCCCTTCCATCCGCCGCATCTGGCCGTTGATCTCGATACCCGGGTTCTGCGAGCTGAAGTAGCCGCCGTTCTCGCGGTAGCCCGTGACGTGGCAGGGGACGCAGTCGGCCACGATCTCCTTGCGGCGCTTGACCAGGGTGTCGAAGGCCCGCGCGTGAGGGGAGCCGATCCACTTGTCGTAGGCGGCCTTGTGGCAGTCCACGCAGGCCTCGCGCCCGAGATAATGGTCCACCCCGCGCTTGCGCGCCTCCACCATGTCAATTTCGCGCTGGCGCTTGGCCACCCGGGCGTTGAGGCTGTCCTCGAATGACTTGACCAGGTTGGCGTAGACGTCCTGCTCGGGGTAGCGCGCGTCCAGCGGCGTGCTCTCCGAGGTGACCGCCGTCACCTTGCCCGCCTCGAGCGTCACCAGCGCGCGCGCCGCGTGCTGCCCGCGGATGCCCGCCGACACCACGGTGGCCGTGCCGGCGGTGGCCCCGCGCGAGATGACCTGCGGCCCCTGCCCGCCCACGATCACCACGTCCAGGCCGGGGATCTTGGCGGCCAGCGCGTCCGCCTCACGGTTGCCCACGTTCAGCATGCCCACCAGCACCTGCACCTTCGGCCGCAGCTCATTGACCATCCGGCGCACCGTCGGCTCCACGTCCAGGTACTCCAGCGAGTCCTTCTTACCGGAGATGGGCGAAGGGGTGTACCCGTTCTGCGGCGACAGCACGCTGAACACGCCCACCTTGATGCCCGACACCGTCTCGATGCTGTACGGCTGGAAGAGCAGCTTGTGCGTGCCGCGGTCCACCAGGTTGGCCGAGACCGGAAGCAGGCCCAGCGCCAGCGCGCTGTCCTTGTACATCTGGACGCCGTAGGCCAGGTCCTTCTCTCCCACGCCGATGGCGTGGTAGCCCATTCGCGCCATCATGCGCATCAGGAACAAGCCGCGCTCGAGCTGGAACGCCTCGTTGGTCTCGAAGAGGTTGCCCCCGTCGAGGAGCAGGAGGTTGCTGGTCAGTGCCGTGGTCGAATCGATAAAGGAGGCCCGCCGGGCCACCCCGCCCTTTTGGCCGGAGTGTCAGCCACAGGCCTTGAGCTCGGACCAGCAGTCCGTGGTGATGACGATCCCGAGCTTGTTGGGCGCAGTGGGCGTGTCGCCAGCCTTGCCGGTCACGCTGGCCAGCAGGACCACGAGGACTCCCAGAATAATCTGCAACGAAAGGCGCAAACGCATCGGCGGTATCTCCTTGGCGGCAGGTACGGGAAAAGTCTAGGGCGGGTGCGGAGGGGTGTCAACGGCGCTGAGCGCGGGGTCTCAGGGTAATGCTCCTTGACTCGCCCTTGCGCGCGTGTTCCTCTTCACATGCGCGGAGTCCCTCCGCGCGATGGACAGCTCCCGGCCCCCCACTGGCCCAGGACCGGACAACGCCTCCCACGAGCAACTCAACCGCCGCCCCGCAGCGAGAGCGTACTCATGCCTGCAGCGCCCGGCACGATCCGACGTGTCCTGTCTGCGTTTGCCCTGGCGGCCTGCGCGGCCCTCCTCCCCATGGCGCGTCCCGCAGCCGCGGACGCGCCCGGGCCGATCGGCCCGCCGATCCTGGTGGACACCTCCACCACTCCGGACTTTCCGCACGTCGCCGCGTACATGACCCTCTCCAGCGACGGCCACCAGCTGGACTCCGACGCCATGGTCGCGAAGCTGGCCCGCTTCAACCTGGCGGTGATCCCGTCCAGCCCGGCCACCGAGCGGCTGGCCGGGCGGCTGCGGCAGCTGCGGACGCTCAACCCGAAGATCGTCCTGCTGGCCTACTTTCCCGCCGACTTCATGTGGGACGGCTCGCTGTACCCGGTGGGGAACATCTACGGCGACTGCTGGCGCATGTTCCAGTCGCACGACTGGTGGCTGCACAACACTTCCGGGACCCCGTTCAGCTTTTTCGGGCACACCTTCGACCTCACCAACCCGGTGGTCCAGGACAGCCTCGCCGCGTTCTTCCAGCAGCGGGTGATGTCGAGCGGGCTGTGGGACGGCCTGTTCCTGGACGATTTCTGCGAGTCCATATGGTGGAAGCAGGCGTACGCCGGCCAGAGCATAGACCTGAACCGTGACGGCCAGCCGGATGCGCAGGCGGTGTTCGACCCCATCTGGAAGACGGCCACCGACTCGCTGGCGGCGAAGGTGCGACGGCGGATCGGGTGGCAGACCACGTTCGTCGGCAACTGCGCCTACAGCTCCAAGTGGACCACCATGAACGGCTGGATGCGCGAGGACTTCCCCCGCGCGGGCTCCTGGACCGCCAACATGTTCTCCACCTCCGGCGGATACCTGGTGAACGAGCAGAAGTACCTGGCGCCCCGCTTCAACTTCATCTACAGCACCTCCGCCCCCCCGCCGGCCCAGTACGACCCGACGAACATCGCCTTCATGCGCTACTGCCTGGCCAGCACGCTGCTCGGCAACGGGTACTTCATGTTCGACCCGCGGGTGGACACGCTGCTGGTGAGCGACTTCTGGTACGACGAGTACGACGGCGGCGGGCGCGGCGCGGGATACCTGGGGCAGCCGCTGGGGAGCCTGTATCAGCAGATCGGGATCCTCTCCACGGCCAACGTGCTGACCAACACCGGCTTCGAGTCCGGGTTCACCGGCTGGCATGCCTACAACCTGGGGGGCACCTGGGTGACGGACGCCTCCACGCACACCGAGGGCCTCGTTTCCGCGCACGGGCTGATCCCGTCGGCCACTGCCGGCGGCAGCCAGGTGCACCTGCAGCAAACGGTGACGCTGACCTCGAATGGCACCTGGTCGGCCACGTTCTGGGCGAAGGCCGCCGCGCCGCGGACCATGTGGGTGCATGTCCAGCGCGTCGCCAGCCCCTACACCATCCTCTGCTACACGCCGGTGACCCTGGGAACGGCGTGGCAGCAATACCAAGTCGCGTTCAACAACACCGCCGGGTCGGTCCAGGCAAATATCCAATTGCAGTTCGGGCAGCAGGCGGTGGACGTGTGGGCGGACGACGTGCGATTACAGCGCGGCACGTCCAGCGTGTACCGGCGGGACTTTCACAACGGAACGGTGCTGGTGAACTCCAGCAGCCCCAGTGTCACGCTGCCCCTGGGCCGGACCTACTACCGCCTGTTCGGAGACCAGGACCCCATGACCAACAATGGCCAGCCGCTGACCGAGGCCGTGATCGGTGGCTACAGCGGCATGATCCTGGTGACCGCGGCACCGGTGTACCCCATGGGGGTCCCCGCCCCGGGGGACACCCCGCCCTCGACCCTCGCGCTCGCGGCGCTGCGCAACCCGGCGCGCGGCCCGCTGGAATTCGAACTCCGGCTGACCTCCGCCGCCGACGTCGAGGTCACGGTCTACGATCTCGCCGGGCGCGCCGTGGCGCAGCCGCACCGCGGAAGCCTCCCCGCGGGCACGCGCACCCTCAACTGGGACGGCCGCGGCGCGGGCGGCGCGCGGTGCGCCGCGGGCCTGTACTTCGTGCGGGCCGTGGCCCGCTCCCAGGCGGCGACGACCGTTCGCACGACACGGATCGCCCTGCTTCCGTAGGCCGCGCCGCCGCGCCCGGCTGGCGCCGGCGCACGCGAACCGGGCGCTGCCGCCCGCCGGACCATCTCCCTGGGTCACGGTGCCCACCCCCCCCGGCACCTTCCCCTAATTCCCGGGCCCGCCCGTGCCGATAAACCCGGCGGAGGGTATGCATGCACGCTTCGACATCATTGCGCCGTCGGCCGCGCATTTGGAATCACCGGTCTGCCCTGGTCTTCGCCATCATGGTGGCGCTCGTCGGGGCGGCCCTCGCACCGCGCGTCGCGCCGGCCCAGGGCTTCGTTGCGGACGGCAGCCTCCAGCCGGTGGGCGATGTGAACTTCCTGCAGGACTTCCCCCACGTCGCGGCCTACATGCGGCTCTCCAGTGACGGACATCAGCTGGACTCCGACGCCATGGTGGAGAAGCTGGCGCGCTTCAACGTGGCGGTGATCCCCGCCAGCCCGGCCACCGAGTACCTGGGGGCGCGGCTGCAGCAGCTGCGGGCGCTCAATCCCAGGATCATCCTGCTGGCCTACTTCCCCTCCGACTTCATGTGGGACGGCACGCTCTACCCGGTGGGCAACATCTACGGGGACACCTGGCGCATGCTCCAGTCCCGCGACTGGTGGGTGCACAACACCACCGGGGCGCCGTTCACGTACTTCGGCAACACCACCGACATCACCAACCCCGAGGCGCAGGACAGCCTGGCCCGCCTCGTCGCCGACCGCGTGCTGGCGTCGGGGCTGTGGGACGGCCTGTTCCTGGACGACTTCTGCGAGTCCAACTGGTGGAAGAACGGGCTCAACGGCCAGGCCTTCGATCTGGACCGCAACGGGGTGGCCGACGATCAGGCCAGCTTCGAGGCGCTGTGGCGCCCCGCCACCGACTCGCTGGCCGCGAAGATCCGCCGCCTCATCGGGCCGGCCATGCCCATGGTGGGCAACTGCGCCTACGGATCGAAGTGGACCACCATGAACGGCTGGATGCGCGAGGACTTCCCGCGCCTGGGCACCTGGACCAGCAACATGCTGTCCCCCTCGGGCGGCTACCTGGTGAACGAGCAGAAGTTTCTTTCGCCGCACTACAACTTCGTGTACAGCACCTCCGCCCCGCCCCCGTCCATCTACGACGCCTCCAACCTCAGGTTCATGCGGTACGGCCTGGGCAGCGCGCTGCTGGGCGACGGTTACTTCATGTTCGACCCGCAGGTGGACACCGTGCTGGTGAGCGGGATCTGGTGCGACGAGTATGACGCCGGCGGCCGGGGCCGCGGCTACCTGGGCCAGCCGCTGGCTGGCTACTATCAGCAGGTGGGCACCCTGGGCACGCCGGACCTCCTCACCAACACCGGTTTCGAATCCGGCTTCACCAACTGGCACGCCTACAACTACGGGGGCACGTGGCTCATCGACCCCTCCACGAAAGTCGAGGGCGCGGTGTCCGCGCACGCGGTGATTCCCGTCGCCACGCCCTACACCAGCATGGTGCACCAGCAACAGACCGTCAGCCTGCCCTACGGCACGTGGGCGGTCACGTTCTGGGCCAGGGCGGCGGCGGAGCGGGACATGTGGGTGCACGTGCAGCGCACCGAGAGCCCGCTGACCATCCTGTGCTACACGCCGGTGCGGATCGGGACCTCCTGGAAGCAGTACCAGGTGGCCTTCAACAACAGCATCGGCACGGTGCCGGTCAACGTGCAGGTGCAGTTCGGGCAGCTGGCGGTGGACGCGTGGGTGGACGACATGCACCTGCAGCAGGGGGCATCCAGCGTGTATCGCAGGGACTTCCAGAATGGCACGGTGCTGGTGAACAGCACCGGCAACAACGTCACCGTGAGCCTCGAGAGACCTTACCAGCGACTGTCCGGCACGCAGGACCCGGCCACCAACGACGGCAGCACCGTGTCGCAGCTGGTGGTGCCCGGCAACAGCGCGGCCATCCTCACCAACCCCACCTCGCCGGACCTGACGCCGCCCGGGGCGGTCTCGGACCTCCGCCTCAGCGGGCCGCCCGCAGCGCCCCGGCCGGTGCGCGCAAAATACTGACGGCGCGCGCGACCCGGGGACCGCTCGTGCAATTCGGCAATGGCCCACGCGACGCGAAATCGGAACGCTCCCCGCAACGACGGCACATGAACGGCCGGCCTCCCGCGCGGGAACTGCACGCGGGAGGCCGGCCTGGCTTCCTGGCCACCGTTACTGCCCGAACAGGTTCCCGAACGGGCTGCCCGAACCCAACAGGCCGCCCAACCCGCTGCTGCCGGTCGAGTATCCGATCTCCGGCCGGTTCTTCACCCCGATCCGCAGGTAGTACTCCGAGATGCCGGGCTGGATGCGGCGGCTGAAGCGCGCCTCCCAGCAGTGCAGGTCGCGCCGCACGGTGAACTCCTGGTACACCGCCAGGCCCTTGGTGAGGTCGTACTGGTTGGCGTACTCCGCGTGCCAGTTGGGGCTCAACTCGTAGCTGGCGCGCGAATTGAGCCGCTGCGTCTGGCTCCACACCGAGGTGCCGTCGTAGGCCCGGTACGAGCTTCCGCCGTAGGAGAACGACAGCGACAGGCTCCATGCGCCCGCCCCGCCGGCCGGCCGCCCCGGCGTCGCCCGGGGTGACGCGGGCGCGCCCGTCCCACTCTCGCCCCGCTGCACGCCGATCTGCGGCAGGCCGGCGCCAGCGCGCGCCGAGTCCGCCGCCTCGGTGGTCTCGAACGAGGCCCTGCCGCTGCGCGTGAAGCTGGTGCTGAAGCTCAGCGCCTGCAGCGTCCGCCCGGTGGTGCGATAAGGGTCGTAGGTGGCGTTGAAGTCCAGCCCCCCCACCCCGCCCGGGTAGATGCGCAGCGAGGCGCTCACCACGTCCCACGGCCGCACCGGCTGCCCCACCGGCGTCTGCTCCTTCGCCAGGAAGTTGTAGCCGGTGTTGAGATCCAGGTTCGCGAAGTTGTCCAGCCGCTTGATCTCCCCGCCCGACTTCAGCTTCAGCTGGAACGTGTTGCTCACCCCGATGTTGAGGCGGCTCTGGCGCACCCCCGAGAGCCCGATGCCGGCGATGCTGGGGAAGCGCGACAGGGTGCGCCCGGTGCTGTCCACGTAGGTGAGGTGCTTGAACTCCGGCTGGTAGGTGTAGCTGACGCGCGGCGAGAGCACGTGGCGCACGCCCTCGAACGGCCCCCAGTGGGGCTGGAATGCGCCGTAGAGCGTGGTGCCCACGCTGAACGAGGCGCGCCACACCGCGCCCATCGCCAGCTTGTTGCCCAGCGCATCCTCGTCCACCAGGGCGTGGTCCATGCTGACCTGCGGGCTCACGTTGAGCCAGCCCAGCAGGCGCCGGTTGTCCGAGAGGCCCAGCGAGCCGCCGAAGGCGGAGCGGTCGCTGCGGCGCAACCGCGTCTCGTGGACCTGGCGCGCCAGCCGGGCGCTGTAGCCCAGGTACACGGTGGACAGCGCCTCGCGCTTTCCGCCCTTGCCGGCGGCATCGGCCTTGCGCCCCAGTGGGAACGCGGCGAAGGACACCTGCAGCGAGGGCAGCGCCTCGTCCAGCAGCGCGCTCAGCGTGTCCGCGGGGTCCACGGCCAGGTTCTGGTTGCGGTCCAGGGACAGGTTCAGGCTCCCGCCCGCCCAGGCGTGGCTCAAGGCCAGCAGCGAGTGCATGTTGCGGCTCACCCGCTGCTCCGGCGCCCGTCCCAGCCCCTGGTCCTGGAGATACTGCGCGTCGCTGATGAAATCCGCCGACACCGACAGCGCGGTCCGCTCGCCCAGCTGCTGCTGGTGGGTGCCCTGCAGCTGCCACTGCGTCGTGCCCGCGCCCACGTCCTTGCTGATGCTGGAGTAGAGCGAGCCGTTCAGCCGGTAGCGCAGCGCGTAGCGGCCGTCCATGTGCAGCGTGTAGCGCGGGCCCAGTTCGTAGTAGTCGCCATAGGCGGCCAGGTCGGCGTACTCGTTCATGGCCCAGTAGTAGCCCGCGTTGCGGAAGAACCGGCCCTGCGTGGAGCTGAACCCCAGGTCGAACTGCGGGAAAAGGATGCCGGAATGCCGCCCCTCGCGGATGGGGAACACGTAGAAGGGGAGCGCCAGGACCGGCAGGTCCTTGATGTAGAACACCACCGGGCGCAGCACCACCTTGTCGTGCAGGTAGATCTTCATCTCGGAACTGTGGATGCGGTAGTGCGGCTCGGGGTCCTCGCAGGTGGTGTAGTCCCCGCCCTTCACGTTCAGGACGTTGTCGTCCACCTTCTTGATGTCGTCCCCGGTGAAGATGCCGTTGGAGTAGCTGGTGCGGGCGCCGGACACGTGGCCCTGCTTGTTCTTCAGGTCGTAGCCCAGCTCCCCGCCCTCGATCTCCTGCGAGGGGTCCTTCAGGCGCGGGTTGCCGCGTGCGGTGAGCACCGAGCGCTGCATCTCGTATTCCACCGAGTCGGCGCGCAGCACCAGGTCCTTGTACTCCATGCGCGCCTCGTCGCGCAGGTACACGCGGTCGCGGTCCAGGTCATAGTCAATGCGGTTGGCCACGTAGCGCACGTCCTCGGCGGACTTGTCCTTGCGCGTGCCGGGCTCGTAGCGATAGCGCCCCGCGCGCGCGCCGTGCACGGTGGCCAGCCGGGCCTCGTTGTCCACGAAGTACACGGTCATGGAGTCGCCCTCGGCGGTGTTCACGTCCTCCTCGGCGGTGGCGAGCGTGCGGCTCCGGAATTCGTTCTTCACCCCGTGGCGAACGGTGAGGCTCTTCGCCTTCTGGTCCTCGAGCGCCAGCGCGAGCCAGCCGCCGGTGGCTTCCGAGGACTCCTCCTTGCCTCCTGAGGGGCGGCTCTTGTACAGCACCCGCGCGTTCGCACGGGCCTCGACGCGGTCGATCTCCTTGCCGGTCCAGTGCATCACCAGGGTGTCGCCGGTGGTCTCGCCGTGCTTGTCGGAGGCCCGGGGGGCGCCGACCAGGACCGCGCGGTGCTCGTCCCGGTACAGCAGCGCGCGCTCCGCTTCGGCCACCAGGCTGTCGCGGCCGATCCGCACGTGTCCGACGGCGTCGGCCACCTTCAGCTTGCCGTCCCAGGAGAGCGTGTCGCAGGTGATGAGCGTCACCTTGCCCTGGTCGGTGAGGCGCAGCTCGGAGGGCTGGGGGGAGCGCAGGCGCTCGGTGTCCCGGTTGTAGAGCACGCGGGGGGCGGTGAGCACCGCCTCGTTGTCGTGGTCCTCCAGCCGCACCTGGCCGTCGGCCACGATGTCCCTGGTGTCCTTGTAGTAGAACACCTGCTGCGCGGTGACATCCCGCTTGCGGTCCTTGGCACTGACGTTGCCCTCGAGGACCAGGCGTCCCTCGCGGCGGTAGTAGGTAGCGCGGCTGGCGGTCATGGTGCCGGACGTGTCGCTCACGGTCACGCCGCCGGTGAGCACCACCGTGCGCTCGCGGTCGTAGTTGTCCGCCATCGCGGCGCGGATGAGCAGCGGGCCGTCGGTGTAGCGGACGCCGCCGGTGAGATTCTGGTGGTGGTTGTCGCGGTCGTAGAAACCGGACTCGCCGGTCAGCGTGGCCGTGCCCTGGCGGAGCACCACGTGGCCGGTCAGCGTGGTGAAGCCCTTGCCGCCCTCGGCCTGGTCCGCGGTGATGCGGATGGGCTCCTCGGGCTCGGCGGCCCTCGCGGGGCCCGGCCCGGGAAGGCAGGCCAGCGCGAGGCACGCAACCAGGAACGTGAGCAGGCGCGGCGCGCCCGCGCCTCGGCTACAGCCGGTCCGCCACATGGTGACCCAGGGCCCGCATGGCCTCCCCCACAGTGTACAGCGAGCCGGTAACGAACACCGGTTCCCCCGGACGGCGCTCCTGCAGCGCGGCCCGCACCGCGGCCGCCACGCCGGGCACGACCGAGTGGGGAACGCGTCCCACCGCGCGCGACAACCGCTCCGCCGGCATGGCGCGGACGGTGTCCGGCGCGGTGACCACCAGCCGCCGGGCGCACGGACGCAGGGCCCGGGCCACGGCGCGGGCGTCCTTGTCCGCCAGCATTCCCAGCACGCCCACGCCGCGGCGCGGCATCACTTCCCTCCAGGTGCGGGCGAAGGCCGCCGCCGCCTCGGGGTTGTGCGCCACATCCAGCAGCACGCGCCGTCGCGCCAGCCACTCGAACCTCGCCGGCCAGCGCGTCGCGGCCAGACCGCGCGCCACGTGCAGCGGGTCCACCGCGAAGCCGCGCGCGCGCAGCTGCAGCGCCGCCGCCGCCGCGCACTCGAGGTTCGACACCTGGTGGCGGCCGATCAGCGGGGTCGACAAACGCGCGCCCGAGGGCAGTTCCAGTTCCATCCCCTCGAGTCCCATGGAGCGCACCGAGAGCCGGGCGGCGCGGCGCGCGCGCACCACTCGGGCTCCGCGCGCCGCAGCGGCGGCTTCCAGCAGGTCGCGGGCGCGCGCGCGGCCCCCGGTCACCACGGGCCGCGCGCGCCGGGCAATGGCGGCCTTTTCCCAGGCGATCTCCTCGAGAGTGTCCCCGAGGTACTCGGTGTGCTCGAGGCTCGCACCGGTGAGCACCGACACTTCCGGCGAGACCGCGTTGGTGGAATCCAGCCGCCCGCCCAGGCCCACCTCCAGCACCGCGATCTCCACGCGCGCGTCGGCGAAGTGGCGCAGCGCCATGGCCGTGGCCACCTCGAAGAACGAGTGCCCGTGGTGTTCGCCGCGGGGCACGAAGCGGCGCAGCAGCGCCCCCAGCCGTTCGGCCGGCATGCATCGGCCGTCCACGCGGACGCGCTCCCGGAAGTCAACGAGGTGGGGGGACGTGTACAGCCCGGTGCGGAAGCCCGCCTCCCGGAGGATGCGGTCGAGCGCGGCCGCCGTGGAGCCCTTGCCGTTGGTGCCGCCCACCAGCACGGTGGCGTAGCGGCGCTCGGGGCGCCCGCACCAGGTCAGCAGCGCCCGGATGCCACGCAGTCCCCACAGGTAGCCGCGGCGCTCGAGCCGGAACAGCCGGCCGAGCCGCGGATCAGGCACCCCGGCTCCCGCGGTCCCTCGCGGCGTAGAAGCGGAGCAGGAACGAGAGGGTGGCGCGCAGGTCCTTGCGGTGCACCACGCGGTCCACCATGCCGTGCTCCAGCAGGAACTCGGCCCGCTGGAACCCGGGCGGGAGCTCCTGGCGAATGGTCTGCGCGATCACCCGCGCGCCCGCGAAGCCGATCAGCGCCTGGGGCTCGGCCAGGATCACGTCGCCCAGCGACGCGAAGCTGGCGGTGGTGCCCCCGGTGGTGGGGTGCGTCATGATGGAGATGAACGGCACGCCCGCCTCCTCCAGCTCCGCGAGCCGAACGCAGGCGCGCGCCAGCTGCATCAGCGACAGCACGCCCTCCTGCATCCGCGCGCCTCCCGACTGCGAGGACACGATGAGCGGCCGGCGCGTCGTGAGCGCCCTCTCCCCCAGGCGCGCGAACTTCTCGCCCACGGCCGAGCCCATGCTGCCGCCCATGAAGCCGAAGTCCATCACCCCCAGCCAGTAGGGCTGTCCTTCCAGCTTCGCCTCGCCGGTGAGCAGCGCCTCGTTCAGGCCGGTCTTGGCGCGCGCCTGCCGCACCTGGTCCTTGTAGGTCTTGGCGCTGCCGCGGAAGTTCAGCGGGTCGGCGGAGATGACCTCCCGGTCCACCTCGGCGAACTCGTCGCTGAGCATCTTCACGAACGTCATCGCCGGGACGCGGAAGTGGTGGTTGCAGGACGGGCACGTCCACAGCGTCTTCTCGAGCTCCTTCTTGTACAGGATTTCGCTGCACCCGTCGCACTTCACCCACAGTCCGCCGGGCAGGTCGCGCTTGGGCACGCCCTTGAGTTTCTCGCGCGTCTTCTCCAGCCAGGTCATGCGTCCCCTTCCGTGTGCCTCGCCGCCAGGTCCAGCGTCATCACCAGCGCGTCCTCGCGGCCCACCGTGTAGTATCGCCTGCGCACGCCCATGCGGCGGAAGCCGTTGCGCTCGTACAGCGCGATGGCCGCCAGGTTGGAGGCGCGCACTTCCAGCGTGATCATCTCGGCCCGCATCCGGTCCGCCTCGGCCAGCAGATCGTCCAGCAGCGCCTGCGCCACCCCCTGGCGGCGGAACTCGGGCACCACGCCCACGTTCGTCAGGTGCACCTCGACACTCACCCGCCACGCCACCAGGTACCCGGCCAGCAGCCCGTCCCGGCGCGCCACGCGCACCCACGAGAGCAGCGGATCGGCAAGCTCGTTGCGGAACGCCGACTCCGGCCACGGGTCCACGAAGATCCGCCGCTCCACGGCGGCGACCTCCGGGACATCTTCCGGCCTCAGGGGCCCGATTTCAAGTGGGCCGGACGCGCTTCCGGAACGCGGGTCGATGGCCATAGACCGGCAGGAACTCCCGCGCGGGGGCCGCCCGGCCCGCGCGCTCAGCGTAGACGCCCACCCAGGCCGCCCGCGGTTCCAGCACCACCAGGCGCGCGGCGGCCCCGACCAGCTTCCCGGCAGCCACCGGGTCGCACACCCAGACCTCGCCGGCGGCGGCCGGGGCCGAGACCAGTTCGGCGTAGCAGATGCGCTCCAGGGGCGCGGCGGCGACGGGCACGGGAAGCCCCCGGCCAGCCGCAGCAGCGCTCATCGAGGCGGGCTCCAACCCGGTGGAGGCCACCACCTCCACAACCCTGCCGGAGGCCGCCGCCAGCGCCTGCGAGAACGCCACATCTCCCGCGGCGGCCATCACCACCCGCGCGGGCGACGCCACCTCCACCGCCGCGCCCAGCGCCAGGGCCAGCGTGGCCGGCACCGGCACGATGGGAATGCCCCGGGCGTCGGCCAGCGCCCGGCCGAACGCCGCCCCCACACGAAGGCCGGTGAACGACCCGGGCCCTTCGCAGACCGCCAGCCCGCGCACTTCGGCAAGCGTCACACCCGCTCGCTCCAGCACCAGGCGCACCGCCGGGGTGAGCGCCCCGGACTGGCCCGTGGGGCGCTGTTCGTGGAACTCCGCCAGCACGCGCTCCCCGTCCAGCAGCGCCACGCCGATCCAGTGGGAGGCGGTCTCGAGCGCGAGGCGCATCATGCGCCGCTCCCGGCCGGGTCCGCTGCGCCGGCCGTGCCCGCCGCGTCCGCCGTGCCTGCCGCGTCCCCCGCGTCCGCCGTGCCCGCCGCGTCCGCCGTGCCCGCCGTGCCGGCCGTGCCCGCCGCGTCCGCCGCCCAGCCCGCCGCGCGCCGCACCGGGCCTTCGCCACGGGCTTCCATGCGCGCCACCCGGCCGTCGCCTTCCGTCTCCAGCGTCACTTCCCAGCGCGCGTCCGGCAGCGCCGCCCCGGCCCGCTCGCCCCATTCGACCACCAGCACGGCGTCGCGCTCGCGGTACTCGTCCCAGCCGATGCCATCCAGATCTTCGGGGTGGCGCAGGCGGTAGAGGTCCAGGTGCACCAGCGGGATCCGGGCGCGGTATTCCTGCACCCATGCGAAGGAGGCGCTGCGCACATGGGAGGCGCTGCCCAGGCCGCGTGCGAGACCGCGCACCAGCGTGGTCTTGCCCGCGCCCAGCGGGCCGGTCAGCACCACGACGTCGCGCGGCTCCAGCAGCCCCGCCAGCCGCTCCCCCAGGCGCTCGGTGGCGGCGGCATCGGGCAGGAACTCGCGGCGCGACGCGCGCGGCGCCTCCTTGAGGCCCACCGATCCCCTACGCCTTTCGCGGCTCCAGCACCGCCAGCGGCAGGATCATCTCCTCCATGGAGATGCCCCCGTGCTGGAAACTGCCGCGGTACTGCCGCTCGTATTCGTGGAACCGGTTGCGGTAGACGAAGTAGAAATCCTCCTTCGCCATCAGGTAGTGCTTGTTGAGGCCGGTGTCCGGCAGCATGCACTCGGCGGGGTTCTTGATGTGCATACTCTGGCGGTCGTCGCACACCAGGTTGTTGCCGTACTTGTAGCGCAGGCTGGTGGACGTCTCGCGGTTGGCCTTCACCAGCGCCGAGCGCTTGGCCAGGATGGAACCATGGTCGGTGGTCACCACCACGGTCACGTCCTGCACCGCCAGCTGCCGCAGCGTGTCGAACAGCGAGGAGTGGTTGAACCAGGTGGCCACGTGGGCGCGGAAGGCGGCCTCGTCGGGCACGAACTCCTGGAGGATCTCCACTTCCGAGCGGCCGTGTGAGAAGGTATCCACGAAGTTGTAGACCATCGCCACCAGGGGGAGCTTCCGCATCCCGCCCACCTGGCGGCGCACGCTCATGCCCTCCTCGGCGGTGTACACCTTGAAGTACTTGAGGTTGCCCGCGTCGGGCACGCCCAGGCGTCCCAGGTGCTGCTCCAGGAAGAACCGCTCGTGGCGGTTCTTGCTGCCCTCGTCGCCCTCGCTCTCGCTCCAGTGCTCCGGGAACTGCCGGTGCATCTCCAGCGGCGTGAGGCCGCTGAACAGCGCGTTGCGCGAGTACGGCGTGGCCGTGGGCAGAATGGAGTAATACTCCTCGCACTTGATGTCGAAGTGCGGCTCCAGCAGCTTCTCCAGCGCCAGCCACTGGTCCAGGCGCAGGCAGTCGATCACCAGCAGCGCCACCTGGCGGCCCTCCAGCAGCCGCGGGACCACCACGCGGCCCACCACGTCCACCGAGAGCACCGGGCGGTCGGGATTGGCCTTGTCACGCACCCAGCGACCGTAGTGCTGCTCCACGTAGCGGCCGAATTCCAGGTTGAAGCTGCGCTTCTGCTCGGCCAGCGCGTCGGCCAGGCTGCGGTCGCGCAGCGACTCCAGCTCCAGCTCCCACTCCACGATGCGCCGGTACAGCTGCATCCATCCGCGCCAGTCCAGCCCGCCCACTTCGGTGGTGCGGATGCGCGTGAGCTCCGCCACGAAGTCGCGCGTGAGGCGGCGGTCCTCGAGCTTGCCGCCCTCCAGCACCCGCTTGAGCTCCAGCTGGATCTGCGTGGGGTTCACCGGCTTGATGAGATAGCCGCTGATGCGCCGCCCGATGGCGTCCTCCATCAGCTGCTCTTCCTCGCTCTTGGTGACCAGGATCACCGGCAGGCCCGGCGAGATCTGCTTGAGGAGGTCCAGGGTCTCGAGGCCGCCCATGCCGGGCATCATCTCGTCGAGCAGCACCGCCTCGAACGCCTCGGTGCGCACCTTCTCCACGGCGTCGCGGCCGTTGGACACCGGCGTGACGTCGTATCCCTTGTCCTTCAGGAACAGGATGTGGGGCTTGAGAAACTCGATCTCGTCGTCGGCCCAGAGGATTCTTCTGCGGAGTTCCGCCATGGCGCCTTTCGATCCGGAAGCCGCCGGCATCGGCGGCCCTAGGTGGGGAACGAGATGACGAACGCGGTGCCCTTGCCCTGCTCGGTCTGGGCGATGTCCACGCGTCCCCCGTGGTATTCCTCGACGATGCGCCGCACCAGCGTGAGCCCCAGGCCCCACCCGCGCTTGCGCGTGGTGAAGCCGGGCTCGAAGGCCCGCTCGCGCTCGGCGGCGGTCATGCCGCGGCCGTTGTCGCGCACCTCGATCTCCACCGCCTCCCGCTGCCTCCGGCGGCGCACGGTGACCTGCACGCGCCCGTCCCCGGGCCCGCTGGCGTTCAGCGCGTTGTTCAGGAGGTTCTCCACGGCCCAGGAGAGCAGCTCCCGGTTCACGTTGACCGGGGGGACTTCGTCGTAGTGCTCGGCGACGGACACGCGCGTGGACTGCTGCGGCAGGCGTTTTCGGAAGTATAGCACGGCCTCGCGCACGATCGGCACGACGTCCTGCTGGGTCAGGATGGGCTCCGAGCCCACGCGGCTGAACCGCGCGGCCACGGTGTTGAGCCGGTCCGCGTCGTTCTGCATCTCCTCCAGCGTCTCGCGGAAGGACTCGGACGGCAGGCGCACCTCCGGGCCCTCCTGGTGCGAGGTGCGCTCGCGCAGCAGCTCCAGCCAGCCGGCCAGCGAGGAGAGCGGCGTGCCCAGCTGGTGGGCGGTCTCGCGCGCCATCCCCACGTAGATGCTGCGCTGCTCGTGCAGGCGCACGCTCCGCAGCAGCCAGTAGCCCAGCACCACGAACACGAGGATCGCCAGCACCTGCGCCACCGGGATCCAGCGCAGGCTGCGCAGCGCGGTGGGATTGCCGTAGTGCACGTAGCCGATCACACTCCCGTTCTCGGGGCTCTTCATCGCGATGGGCGTGTTCAGCTGGTCCAGGCGGCGCGCCTCGTCGGCCACTTCCGCGAGCACGGCACGCACGCGCATGGGAAGGTCGGTGGTGCCCACGCGGTTGATGTCGTCCGCCGAGACCGCGGTGGGGCTCACGCGGATGCCCTTCCACGCGCGCGGGCGCCCCTGGTCGTCGGTGATCACCAGCGGGAACTTGATCCGGTCCACCAGCTTGCGGAAGATGGGCGCGATGGTGGTGTCGGCGCTCGCGGGGAACGACGCGTCGGCGCAGAACTGCGCCACCCAGCGCGAGAGATCCTCGGTCTGGCCGCGCAGCTGGCCGATGATGCTGTTGGTGAGGAAGAACACCGCCACGAGGAGCCCGAGGCTCAGGGTCACCAGCAGGACCCTCAAGCGGGGCGGCAGGCGGGTGGAGCGGGACGTCGGCACTCCGTTGCCTCCGGGTGGAGGGCCGGGCCGCGAGGGCGCACCCGGGCCCTAGTCCTCCAGGTACTCGCGTCCTTCCAGGTACGGCCGCAGCGCCTTCGGCACCCGCACGCGGCCGTCGGGATCCTGGTGCTGCTCCAGCAGCCCGACGACGATCCGCGGCAGCGCCAGCAGCGAGCCGTTCAGCGTGTGCACGTGCTCGGGCTTGGACTTGGCGTCGCGCCGGAAGCGGATGTTGGCGCGCCGCGCCTGGAAGGCCTCGAAGCAGCTGCACGAGCTGACTTCCAGCCAGCGCCCCTCGGCGGGCGCCCACACCTCCAGGTCGTAGCACTTGCTGGCCGCGAAGCTCATGTCGCCCGAAGCGAGCAGCAGCACCCGGTAGGGCAGCTCCAGGGCCTTGAGCAGCTCCTCCGCGTCGCCCACCAGCGCTTCCAGCTCGTCGTAGGAAGTCTCGGGCGCCACGAACTTCACACCCTCCACCTTGTCGAACTGGTGCACCCGGACCATGCCGCGGGTGTCGCGGCCGGCCGCGCCCGCCTCGCGGCGGAAGCTGGGGCAGTACGCCGTGAGTTTGATGGGCAGCTGCTCGCCGGGCAGGATCTCGTCGCGGTAGATGTTGGTGACCGGCACCTCGGCCGTGGGATTGAGGTACAGGTCCTCGTCCTGCAGCTTGTACATGTCGCTTTCCAGCTTGGGCAGCTGGCCCGTGCCGAACAGGCACTCCGGCCGGATCAGGTAGGGCGGTGACACCTCGCGGTAGCCGCGGCGCCCGTTGGCATCCAGGAAGAACTGGATCAGCGCCCGCTCCAGCCTGGCACCCAGGCCGGTGTAGAGGATGAACCCCGAGCCCGAGACCTTGCTGGCGCGCTCGAAGTCCAGCACCCCCAGCTTGGCCCCGATCTCCCAGTGCGGCAGCGCCTGCCCCGCCGGGGCCGGCGTGCCCCACTCCCGCACCACCACGTTCTTCGAGGCGTCGCCCGCGGGCACGCTCTCGTGTGGCACGTTGGGGATCCAGCGCGCGAGGCCGTCCTGCTCCTCCTCCAGCGCGGTCAGCCCCTTCTCCAGCTCGGCGATGCGCGCGCCCACGTCGCGCATCTTCGCCTTCATCCCCTCCAGCTCGGTCTTGTCGCCCCCGGCCTTGGCCTTCCTGCCGATCTCCTCGGAGGCGGCGTTGCGCTTCGCGCGCAGGTCGTCCACTTCGGTGGTGATGCGGCGGCGGTCCTCGTCGAGCGCCAGGAAGCGGTCCACGTCGGCGCGCGGGTCCGCGCCCTTCTGCTCCACCGCCCACCGCACTCGGTCGGGCTGGTTGCGGATGAACTTGACGTCGAGCATGGCGGCCCTAGCTCTTCTTCTCGGCCTTCTTCTTGGCCGGCTTGGCCTTCTTCGGGGCGGCCTTCTTCGCCGCGGACTTGGCGCGCGCGGCCTTGGAGGCGGCGACCTTCGAGGCGGCGGGCTTGGTGCGCTCCTTCTTCTTCTTCGGCTTGCTCATCTTCTCGGGAAGGCGGATGCCGTGCGCGCGCAGCAGGGCCGCCACCTTCTCGCTGGGCTGGGCGCCCTTCTCCAGCCAGTACTTGGTGCGGGCCTCGTCCACGATGAACTCCGCAGGGTCCCGCAGCGGGTCGTAGTGGCCCAGGATCTCGATGTGGCGCCCGTCCCGCGGCGCGCGCGAGTCCGCCACGACCACCTTGTGGAACGCCAGGTGCTTACGTCCGCGGACATTCAGACGGATGACGACTGCCATGCAACCTCCCTTGGGTCGTTTGGAGTGTGTGGCAGGCATTCGTGCCTGCCTGTGTATTGGAACATCTTTCGGCAGGAAGGAACGCCTTCCCTACCTGAAGGCCGGCAGCCTGCCCCGGCCCATCTTCTTCATCTGCCGCATCATCTTCTGCATGTCGGTGAACTGGCGCAAGAGCTGGTTCACCTCCTGCACCGAGGTGCCGCTGCCGCGCGCGATGCGCTTGCGGCGGCTGCCGTCGATGATCTTCGGCTGGTGCCGCTCCCTGGGCGTCATGGAGCGGATGATGGCCTCCACGCGCTTCAGCCCCGACTCGTCCACTTCCACGTCGTCGGGCAGCTTCGCGGACACGCCGGGGATCATGCGCAGCACCTCCCCCAGCGGGCCCATCTTCTTGACCGCCTGGAGCTGCTCCAGGAAGTCCTCGAAGGTGAAGGTCTCGCGGCGGAGCTTCTCCGCCATCGCCGCGGCCTGCTCCATCTCGACGGCGTTCTCCGCGCGCTCCACCAGCGTGAGCACGTCGCCCATGCCGAGGATGCGCGAAGCCACCCGGTCGGGGTGGAACAGCTCCATCGCGTCCAGCTTCTCCCCGCTGGAGAGGAACTGGATGGGACGGCCCGTCACGGCCCGGATCGAGAGCGCCGCGCCGCCGCGGGCGTCGCCGTCCACCTTGGACAGCACCAGCGCGTCGAAGTCCACGCCATCGCGGAAGGAGGTGGCCACGTTCACCGCCTCCTGGCCGGTCATCGCATCCACCACCAGCAGCGTCTGGTGCGGCTTCGCCTCGTCCTTGAGCTCGCGCAGCTCCAGCATCAGCGCCTCGTCCACGTGCAGCCGGCCCGCGGTGTCCAGCAGCAGCACGTCGAAGCTGCCGGCGCGCGCGCGGTCAAAGGCCCTCGAAGCCACCTCGCGCGGGTGCGTGGCGGTGCGGTCCACGAACACTTCCACGCCCAACTGGCGACCCAGCGTGGCCAGCTGGTCCATGGCAGCGGGTCGCGCCAGGTCGCAGGCCGCCATCAGCACGCGGCGCTGCTTCTCCTTCATGTAGCGCGCCAGCTTGCCGGTGAAGGTGGTCTTCCCCGAGCCCTGCAGCCCCACCATCATCCAGGTCGTGGGCGGCGTGGGCGCCAGCGGCAAGGGATGGGCCTTGCCGCCCAGCATGCTCATCAGTTCTTCGTGCACCACCCGGACCACCTGCTGGCCGGGAGACAGCCCCTTGAGGACCTCCTGCCCGCTGGCCCGCGCCTCCACCTTGGCGGTGAAGTCCCGCGCCACCTGGAAGTGGACGTCCGCCTCCAGGAGGGCGCGCCGGACCTCCCGGAGAGCATCCTTGATGTTCTCCGGCGTCAGGCGGCTCTCGCCGCGGAGCTTCTTGAACGCCTCCTCGAGGCGGGAGGTCAGTTGCTGGAACACGAAGTGCTTTCTTGCATTACCGGCCGGGCAGGGCGTGGTGCGGCCACCCGCGAGGCACGGAGGTCGTTGCCGGATCGGCGGAAGAACCCGAATTTGGGATTGTAGCAGATGGGGACGGGGAATTCACGGGCGATGCTGGGGTGGTGTGCGTCCAACGTATGTCATTGTAGAGATAGAATATAGGAGTGTCGTCAGCCACTCTCTCGCGCAGCGCCGGGCAGGGCAGGCCAGACCTGACGGACGAGCGGCCCGGCTCCTGGAGGAACCCCTGCCGTGTGGGAGCTTCAGTACGCCGCCCTCCCGTGGAAGGCCCATTCAGGGGCACCAACCCAAGCCTCTACAACCGGCGGACGCGCAGCGTGTTCGTGAGCCCCCCCTCCCGCGCCGCCCCCGAAACCTCCACCACCATCTCCCCGGCCAGCGCCGGCATCCGCCGCAGCACCCGGTCGCCCGAGGCCAGCATCGCGTCCAGGGAACGCGCCAGCGGGATGCGGAACGACACCACGTGCCGCAGCAGCGACATCTTCCGCCGCACTTCCTCGCTGGGTGTGAGCGCCACGATGGGAATTGATAGTGAGTTCTTGGACAGGATGCGGGCCGTGCGGCCGGACTCAGTGTACACCACCAGGGCACGCGCGCCCGAGAGCTCGGCGGCGTGAATGGCGGTCTCGGTGATCACGCGCGGGATGTCGTCGGCGGCATCCTCGCAAACCGTGCCAGGCAGGTCCCAGCTCCCGGGCGCCTCGGCGGCGCAGGCGATCTCGGACATGACGCGCACCGCCTGCAGCGGGAACGAGCCGGTGGCGGTTTCGCCGGAGAGCATCACGGCGTCGGCGCCGTCGTGCACCGCACCCGCGACGTCGGAGACTTCCGCGCGCGTGGGCGTGGCGCTGGAGATCATGGTCTCGAGCATCTGGGTGGCCACGATCACCGGCACGGCGAGGGCGCGGCCCAGCGAGAGGATCTCGTGCTGCAGCATCGGCACGGCGGCCAGGCCCAGTTCCACGCCCAGGTCCCCGCGCGCCACCATGAGCACGTCGGACTC
The DNA here is from genome assembly GCA_016235265.1 of Candidatus Eisenbacteria bacterium. Taxonomy (NCBI): domain Bacteria; phylum Candidatus Eiseniibacteriota; species Candidatus Eiseniibacteriota bacterium. The sequence continues at coordinate 287,363 of JACRLI010000014.1, read as the reverse complement.
GGACGCGATGGCCACCAGGTCGCGCACCGCCTCGGGGCGCTCGATCTTGGCCACCACCCACGGGCGCCGCGCCCGCGGGCCCCGCGACACCAGCGTCTTCACGTGGCGCACGTGCGCGGCGGAGCGCACGAACGAGAGGCCCAGGAAGTCCACGCCGGCGCGCACGCCCTCCTTGAGGTCGCGGCGGTCCTTCACGGTGAGCGCGGGCGCCGAGAGTTCCGAGTGCGGGAAGTTCACGCCGGCCCCGCCGCGCACGCGCCCGCCCACCATCACGCGCGCGGAGAGCGAGGACCTCCCTCGGCGCGTAACGCGCAGCCGGATGCGCCCGTCGTCGATGCGGATCTCCGCCCCGGGATGCACGTCGCGCAGCAGCGCCGGGTAACTGACCCGGATCCGCCGGCCTTCGCCGCGGCCGGCGCCGGGCACGATCTCCACGCTCTGCCCGGTCTTCCACTCCACCACACCGCCCGCGAGCGGGACCACACGGATCTTGGGTCCACCCAAATCCAGCAGCACTCCCACCGGCCGCCGGACGGCCCGCTCCGCGCGGCGCACCCGCGCCACCAGCGCGGTGATGTCCCCGGGGCGGCAGTGCGCGCCATTGACGCGCACCACGTCCACGCCGGCGCGCAGCAGGCGCTCCAGCACGCCGGGGGCCTGCGACGCGGGCCCGATCGTGGCCACGATGCGGGTGGCGCGGTGGTGCAGTGCAGTCTCGCCCCGGGGTTTCATGCGGCCTCCGTGCGGCACGGGGAATCGGCCGGGCGGGGTGCGATCTCCGCTCGAACGGGAAACTCCACTTTCACCTTCCGCCAGTAGGGGCAGCTGCCGGCTTCGGCTTCAGGAACCGCCCGTACCAGTCCAGCCAGCGGCGCAGCCGGTCCTGGATGTAGCTGGGCCGGCGGAACCCGTGGTTCTGCCCCGGGTAGATCACCATCTGCGTCTCGCGGCCAAGGCTCTTCAGGGCCTGGTACATCTGCTCGGTGTTGAGCAGCGGCACGTTGAAGTCCTGCTGCCCGCACATGAACAGGGTGGGCGTGACGATGCGGTCGGCGTGCAGAAACGGCGACGAGACCCGGAGGTACTTGTCGGCGGCGGTCCACGGCGGCCCCAGTTCGCTCTCGTACTCGCGCACGTACATGTCGGTGCCGTATCCGGCCAGGATGTTGGAGATGCTGGCACCGCTCACCGCCGCCTTGAAGCGCCTGTCCTGGGCGATCACGTAGTTGGTGAGCATGCCGCCGTAGCTCCATCCGCCCAGCCCGAGGCGGTCGGGGTCGGCCACGCCGAGCGCCACCGCGTAGTCCACGGCCGCGAGCACGTCCTGCGCGTCCTTGTTGCCCCAGTCGGCGTAGATTGCGGTGGAGAACTTCTGGCCCCGTCCGGAACTGCCGCGCGGGTTGGCGGCCACGACCGCGTACCCGTTGGCGGCCAGCAGCTGCCAGGTGCACTCCTCGCCGGAGGCGAACTCATCCTGGAACTGCCCGACCGGCCCGCCGTGGATGCGCAGGATGGTCGGGTGGCGCGCGCCCTCGCGATAGTCGGCGGGCTTCACCAGGAAGCCGTGGATCTCGGTCCCGTCGCGGCTCTTGAAGGTGATCTTCTCGGCAGGGCTCAGCTTCAGCGCGGCCATGAGCGAGTCGTTCTGGTGCGACAGCTGGCGCGCGGCTCCCCCCTCCAGCGCGTACACCTCGCGCGGCGCGCCGGGCGTGCCGAGGATCAGCGCCGCCCGCCCGGAGGCGCCCACGTCGAAAGTCCCCACCACGCCTGCCCCGCGCAGCACGGGCTCGGGGGCTCCTCCCGCGGCGGGCACGCGCGCGAGGAAGGCGGAGCGATCCTCCTCGACCTGCACGTACAGGTACTTCCCGTCCGGGGACCAGGCGGGATCGGCCGTCCACTGGTCGAGACCGGGCGTGAGCACGCGCGCGCCGCCGCCCGCGGCAGGCACCACGGCGGGACGGGTCAGCGCGTAGTAGATCAGCTTCGGCGGACCGCCCTGAAGGAACGCAATCTGGCTGCCGTCGGGGCTCCACGCGATGCGGTTCTCGCCTCCGGGGTTGTTGACGATGCCCTCGAAGCGCGTGACCTGCCGCGGCTGCGCGCCCGCGCGCGCCTCGACCACGAAGATCTCCCAGCTGCTGGTGCGATCCGCGTCGGGGCCCTGCTTGCTCAGGAACGCGATTGACCTTCCGTCCGGCGACCACGCCGGCTGCAGGTCGTCGTGCTCGCCGGAGGTGAGCTGCTCCGCCTTGCGCGTGGCGAGGTCGAACAGGAACAGGTGCGTGCGCTTGCGCGTCACGTAGCCGGTGACGTCCTCCTTGAAGTAGAAGCGGTCGATGAGGATCGGCGGCGGAGTCTTGTCCTTCTCCGCCGCGCCGAGGGTGGACACGGAGTCGGTGTCGCTCACGGCGAGCACGAAACGCGATCCGTCGGGCGACCACGCGAAGTCCGAAACTCCCTGCTTGAGCTCGGTGAGCTTCGCGGCCTCCCCCCCGGCCAGGGGCAGCAGCCACACCTGGTCGGACTCGTTCTCGTCGCCGCGGCTGGAGAGGAACGCCAGGTGCCTGCCGTCGGGGCTAAAGCGCGGAGCCGAAGCGGACTCCTTCGCGCGCCGGGTGAGTTGCAGCGTGGTGGCACCGTCCCAGCTGGTCATCCACACATCGGTCTGGCGCTTGTCCGCCTTGAGGTCCTGGGTGGTGACGGTGTAGGCCACCCACCTGCCGTCGGGGGAAACGCGGGGGTCCTTCACGTCGCGGAAGCGGGTCACGTCCTCGACGGTGATGAGGCGGCGGGCTGGGGCGGGTGCCGCCGCGGCGGGTGGCGCCGGGGCGGGCGCGGACGTCGCGGGCGCGACAGGAGCGCGGGTCTCCGCGGCCAACGCCTGTGCGGCCCAGGCGGCGAACAGCACGGTCACTGCGAGACTGCCGGCGCGCGGGAGTCGCGGCATGAATCCTCCTCGAAGGGGGGCGCGGCGCGCCCGTGGATGCTCCCGGCGCGGCCGGGCCTATGGAGTGGAGACTGCGGCCCGGATCGCGGCGATGGCCGCCGCAGGGTCCGGCGCGCGGAACACGCTGTGGCCCGCGACCAGCGCGTCGGCGCCGGCGCGGGTCACCGCGGCGGTGGTCTGCGGCCCGATGCCGCCGTCCACCTCGAGGTCGAAGTTGAGGCCGTGCTTCACGCGCGCCGCGTGGGCGGCGGCGATCCTGGGCAGCATGTCCTCGCGGAACGCCTGGCCGCCGAAGCCCGGCTCCACCGTCATCAGCAGCAGCAGGTCGATGTCGGCGAGGAACGGCTCGGCCAGTTCCAGCGGGGTGCCCGGCTTCACGGATACGCCGGCGCGCAGACCCAGCGCGCGGATCTCGCGCAGCGTCTCGGCGGTGCGGCCCACCTCCACGTGAATGGTGAGCCCGCCGGCGCCGGCCCTCGCGAACGGCTCGGCGAAGCGCCACGGCTCGGTGACCATCAGGTGGGTATCCAGGTACAGCGGGGTGAGCGACTTCAGCGCGGCCACCAGGCCGGGGCCGAAGGTGAGGTTGGGAACGAAGTGGCCGTCCATGATGTCCACGTGCAGCCAGTCGGCGCCGGCGGCCTGGATCATCCGCACCTGTTCGCCGAAGCGCGCGTAGTCGGCGGAGAGCACCGAGGGCGCGACGCGCACGGGCCGGGGACGGAAACTCACCGCGCGGCCCTGCCGGTGCCCAGTGTCACCAGGTCGCCCGCGCGCACCATGCTGCCCGGAGCCGGGTTCTGCGAGGTGACCGCGCCGGCCATGGCGGCGTCGCGCCCGGCCAGCGTGTAGCGCACACCCGCGCGCTGCAGCGCGGCGGTGACCTCGCGCACCGGCGAGCCCACCCAGTCGGGCGCCAGGAAGCGCGGGGTTTCTGGGCCCAGGCTCATCAGCAGGTGCACCGGGCGGTCCTGCGGGATGGGCGCGTCGGGGCCGGGGTCGGTGGCCACCACGCGGTCCACCGGCACATCATTGGAGTACACGCGCGCCACTGAGCCGGGCTGCAGGCCCAGGCGGCCCAGCGTGACCTGCGCCTCGCGGAAGTCCTGCCCGCGCAGCGGCGGGATGGTGGCTTTCTCCTCGCCCAGGCTCACCACGACCTCCACCGCGCGCCCGCGACGGGCCGTCACGCCCGGCGGGGGATCCTGGCTCAACACGCAGCCGCGCGGCACGGCGGCGTCGAACTGCTGCGAGCGCACGTGCAGCGCGAACCCGCCCTCGCGCGCGGCCCGCTCGGCCTGCTGTTGCGACATGGAGCCGAGGTCCGGCACGCGCACGTCCTGGCCGCGGTGCACCAGGCGCGGCATCACCACCCAGTCGAAGATCGCCACGCCCGCGGCGAACGCCACCACCCCCAAGGCCAGCACCATCACCGGCCCCGGGATCTTCCAACGCATCTTCACGCGCGCACCATCCTTGCCGCGAACGCCCCGTCCATGTCGTCCTGCCCGGGCAGCACCCGGTAGCAGCCGTCCACCGTGTACGCCGCGCCCACCCGCGGCGAGGCGTCGTCGAGCCGGAACTCCGGGTGCGCGGCGAGGAAGCCGCCCACCAGGTCGGTGGTCTCCTCCGGCTCGAAACTGCACACACTATAGACGAGCACGCCACCCGGCCCCAAGAGCCCCGCGGCGGAGTCCACCAGGCTGCGCTGCAGGGGCGGAAGCGAGGCCAGCAGCGCGGGCTCCTTGCGCCAGCGGGCGTCGGCGCGGCGGGCCAGCACCCCCAGCCCGGAGCACGGGGCGTCCACCAGCACGCCGTCGAAGCGCGACGGCGCGCGGAACGGCGGGCGGGCGCCGTCGGCGGCCACGTAGGAAAGCCCCGGCGTGCCCAGGCGCGCGGCGTTTTCGCGGGCGCGGCGCAGGCGGGACGGATGCAGGTCGCAGCCCACCACGGCACCCTCATCTCCCATGCCCTCGGCCAGCCCGGTCTGCTTGCCGCCGGGGGCGCAGCACAGGTCCAGCCAGCGCTGCCCCGCGCGCGCGCCGCACAGGCGCACCACCAGGAACTCCGAGGGGTCCTGCGCCGTGCCCAGGCCGGCGACGAACGCCTCCGAGTCGGGCGGCGCGAACCGCTCGTCCACGCGCACCAGGCCGGTGGGCCCATGCACGTCGTGGGCCACACCCTCGACCTCCAGCCGCGCGCGAAGCGCCGCCAGGCCGCCGCGCATCGGGTTGGGGCGCAGGAACGTGGGTCGCTCGCGCAGGTTGGAATCCAGCACCCGCATCGTGGCGTCGCGCCCCAGCCGGGCCATCCAGCGCTCCACCATCCACTCCGGGTGCGAAGTCCGCGCCGCCACCGACGCGGGATCGTCGCCCTGCGGCAACAGCGAGCGCAGGTCCTCCGTGTCGCACAGCCGGCGCAGCACGGCGTTGGTGAGGCCCACGGTGCCGGGGTGGCCGTACTTGGTGGCCAGCCGCACGGTCTCGTCCACTACCATGGGGCGCGGGATGTCGGAGTCCAGGAGCTGGTAGACACCCAGCCGCAGGATCTGGCGCATCAGCACCGGCAGGCCGGCCAGCCGCTCGTGCAGGCGCGAGGCCAGCAGGTAGTCAATCTCGCCGCGGCGGCGCAGCACGCCCTTCACCAGGCGCGTGACACGCCCGCGCGCGGCCGGCGGCAGGTCGCGCTCGCGGAACGCGGTGGCGAGGAGCTTGTCGCTGAAGGCGCTGCGGGTCTCGATGGAAGCGAGCAGCCGGGCCGCCAGGTCGCGCGGCTCGGCGGAGCCGCCAGGCACGCCCGCTCCCCGCCCGGTCGCTCCCGGGGGTCCGGGGCGCCCGCGGGGCGCGCGCGGGGCGGGCCCGCCGGGACGGCCCGGTCCGCGCGGACCCCGCGCGGGTGGGCCCGCGGGGCGGCCGCTGCCGCGGGGCCGGCCGCCGCGCGGTGGCGTCACGAAGCGTCCCCGCGCGGGGCGGATGCGGACGATGCCCCCGGCCCTGCGCCGCTGCCGGGACCACCTGCTCCCGCCGGCGGCACGCCGGATGCCAGCAGGCCGCCCGGGCCAACCCCGCGCCCACGCGCCCACGCGTCGGCGGGCATGGCCCGCTTGCCGTCGGGCTGCACCTCGACCAGTTCCAGAGCGCCCTCCCCCGCGGCCACGACCACGCGGCCCGCGCCCACGCGCAGCACCGTGCCCGGACGCGGCGTGTCGCCCGCGACGGAAGTACCGCCTGCGTGCGGCGCGTCGCCCGGCGCCGCGGCAACTCCGGCCACGGCCGCGCGGCGCACGCGCACCGCGCCCTCGCCCATGCGGAAGCGCAGCCCCGGCCACGGGTCGAACGCCCGCGCGGCGCGCTCCAGCCACGCCGCGGAGCGCGTCCAGTCCAGCCGGCCGTCGTCCTTGCCGAAGCGCGGCGCGAGCGTGGCCGCGGCGGGGTCCTGCGTCTCGCGCGGCGCGGAGCCCGCCTCCACCTCGCGCAGGGTGCGCACCAGCAGTTCCGCGCCGCGGCGGGCCAGTTCCTCCGTGAGCGTGCCGGTGGTGGCGTCGGGAGGCATCGGGAAGGCGTCGCGGTGGATCACCTGCCCGGTGTCCACGCCCGCGTCGATCCACTGCGTGGTCACGCCTGCCTGGGCGTCCCCGGAGAGGATCTGCCAGGCGATGGGCGACACCCCGCGCCAGCGCGGCAGCAGCGAGGCGTGCACGTTGATGCAGCCCAGCCGCGGCAGCCGCAGCGCGGCCTCCTTGAGGATCACGCCGTAGGCCACGATGGCGAACACGTCGGGCTGCAGCCCGCGGAGCTGCTCGAGGAAGGCCGGGTCGTGGAAGGGGCGTGGCGTGGCCACCGGCAGGCCCAGGCGCTCGGCGCAGGCGCGCACGTCGGAGGGCTGCAGCTTGAGGCCCCGTCCGCGCGGCTGGTCCTGCCGCGTGACCACCAGCAGCGGCGGCATGCCGGCGCCGACCAGCGCCTCGAGCGAGGCAGCGGCGAACGCGGGGGTTCCGAGAAAGACCGTCTTCAGCGCCATGGCCGCATTGTAGGACAAAGGGGCCGGCCGAACGAGCGGCCGGCCCCCCGAAACGGATGGCTGCGGCGGTTCAGGGCGAGACCTTGAAGATCACGGGCCGGTCGAACGAGCGGTTCATGGCCTTCTGCGCCTCCAGGAAGGCATCCAGCTGGGCCGCGGGCAGCACCGCCTCCGCCACGGTCGAAGTGCGCTCGATCACCAGCCGCCCCCCCTCCACCGTGCGGTGCTCGCTCCAGCGCAGGCAGGCGCCGGCTCCGGAAGTCGTGTCCACCGGCACGGAGGCGACCCAGCTTCCGGGGAGCGCCAGCGTCATGCGCTCGACATGCGTTCCGTAGAGCCGGTGCAGACTGCGCGCCGTGGTGCGCGGAGCGGTCTCCAGTTCCGGCTGCAGGCGCGCAGGCAACCGCAGCCAGCGCACGTCGGCCTGGCTGTCCAGGAGGTCCCGCGCCCGGAATTTCGAGATCATTGTCGCGGTGTCGCCCTGGTCCTCGAAGCCCTCTCCGTGCAGGTCCAGGATCTCGGATGCGAACAAGACCTGGGACGCCATCGCCTGCATGACCTCGGAGGCGGCCTTCATGCTCGCTCCCCGAAGTTGGGCGCGCCACTGGTCGGCGTCCTCGCCGAGGTGACGGATGCGCATCTCGCCGGTCACGGTGCCACCCGAGTCCACTTCGCCACGAATCAGCATGATCTTGCCGCGTCCTTCCGCGGCGCTCACGGGCACCCGTGCATCAACCGGGGCTCCCGCGGGTCCCACCACCATCGCATCGAGCCCCTGCAGCGTGGGCTCGATGCGGCGCGTGGCGACGGTGACGGAAGATGGATTGAGCCACACCTCGGGCTTGCTGCAGGGGGCCACCACCAGGCAGCGCGCCATCTCGGGGCTCGCCGAAGGCGGGCGCCGCCACAGGCGGGCGGGATTCACCAGGGCGATGCCGGGGTCCTGGCCCAGCTCACGCAACAGGGCGCTCAGCAGCACCAGCCGTCCGTAGGGGCCGGCAGTGCCACGGCGCAAGACCGATTCCGGTGTGAGGCGCGCCAGCGAATCCGGCCAGGCGAACTCGTTCTCCTGGGGCGCAAGCCGGCGCACCACGTACTCGCGGGCCGCGTCCACCCGGGCCTTCGCGCCCTGGTGTTCCTTGCGGATGCCGGCAGCCAGCTTCTTCAGGCGCGCCCCTGCGGGGGCCTTGAGCCAATTCCGGCACTGCGCGGCCAGCCAGTCGGGATCCGGATTGGCATCCACCAACACCACCGGGGCGCCCTCGAGCGGGGCGACCGCTTCATCCTCGGCCGCCAGGGGCGCGAGACCCGTGGCGATCCACTCCCGGGTGATTGATCCTGCCTGGGTGCCGACCCGCGGTTCCCCCAGTCCGAGCGCCCGGAATCCCGCGGGCTTATCCACCGGGCTGCGGATCCAGAAACGGATCTGCCGCACCGGGTACAGACTGCGAAGCAGAACCGCGGACGTGAACGGCAGCCGGACCCCGTTGCGGATCGCCGGCCGCGCGACCCGGGTGGAGATGAACAGGAGGTCACCAGGCTGCACCCCGGCGAAGATTACCTCGCCGCTTCGGTTCACCTGCCCGAACTCACGCGAGCCGTTGTCGTGCAGCACGAACGCGGTGACCTGACCGCCAGAACCCCTCGGGATGCCGGGCAGCTGGCGGAGCGCCTCGGCCCCGGAACGGCTCTTCACCAGGTACACGCGCGTGGAGAGGAACGCCACCACGCCGTCGGGATAGAAGGACACGCCGCCGTCGTCCATCACCACTTCGGCCGTGGTGTCGGAGGTGGCCGGGGTGCGGCCCTCCGAAGAGAGCGCGCGGGCGGTGTCGGCCTGGGGCAGGCTCTCCCATGCCACCTTCGGCGGGGCGGCCATGGCGCGCATCATGCCCGCCATCCCCTTGGCGCCGGCGCCGTGCGGGGAGCCGGACATGCCCGAACCGTGCGGCGAGCCGGACGTGCGCGCCCCTCCGGGCATGCTCATGGATCCGTGCGGGCTCGCGCTCGCGGGCGGGGAGCCGTGCCCGGGCGCCAGCGGGGAATTCGGGGCGGCCGCGGCCGAGTCCGGCGCGGGCGCGGCGAGCGCGGGCGCCGCCAGGGTCAGCGTCAGCAGGGCAACGACGGGCCAGCAGCGTCTCGGGCGCACTTGGTTCCTCCTGTTGCAGGTGCTTGGGCGTTCGGAGCGCGGGAAGCTACTCATCATCCTCGCGGGACTCGCCGGCGGCCCCGCGGCGCCGGATGTCCTCCAGCTTGCCGCGGAGCAGGCTTCTTTTCACCGTGGAGATGCGGTCGATGTAGAGCACGCCGTCGAGGTGGTCAATCTCGTGCAGCAGGGCGCGGGACAGGTACCCCTCCCCGTCCACCTCCACCGGCTTCCCGTCCAGCCCCATGGCGCGGACCTTCACGGTCTTCGCGCGCTTCACTTCGAAGTACAGCCCGGGGAAGCTGAGACAGCCCTCCTCGCCGACCTGCTGCCCGGAGGTGGCGACCACTTCCGGGTTGACGAGCGCGGCGCGGAAGGGCGGTTCCCCCTCCTTGCCGGTGGGCACGCTCACCACAATGAGGCGTTCCAGGGCGCCCACCTGGGTGGCCGCCAGGCCGACACCGCGCGCGGCGTCCATGGTCTCGAACATGTCGGCGGCCAGGCGGGCCAGGTTCTCGCTGGGGCCGGGGGCCTTCTCGGCCCGGGCCTTCAGCACCGGGTCGCCGTAAAGGCGAATCGGCAGTCGTGCCACGTGCGGGCCCCTACTTGCCGGGCTTGATGACCTGGACAACGGCGCTCTTCAGGAAGTCGAGACGCGTGTCGGCCACCTGGATGACCACGGTGTCCTCGTTGTCGCGCACCGCCCACACCGTGCCCACCATCCCGCCGGAGGTCACCACCTTGTCGCCCTTGGCCATGCCGCCGATCATCTCGGCGAGCTTCTTCTGGCGCTGCTGCTGCGGACGGATGAGCACGAAGTAGAACACCACGAAGATCAGGAACAGCGGCGCCAGGTTGATCAGCTGGGCCTGCCAGCCGGACATCTGCGGGCCTCCCGGCGCGGCGGCGAGGAGCGGGAGGAAGGACATGAAACCTCCTTGAAACCATTGAAGTTGCGGGTCGGATAGGGGCGGGCAATCGGCGCGCGCCTGGCTCCCTGGAACCCCCCGGGCACCACCCGTGGAGCGCGCGGGACACACGGATCGGAAGCTATCGGCTTTGCGCGGGGGTGTCAATGTGGCGCCGACACGGAGGTTGCGGCAGGGAGAGTGCGGCTTCCGGAAGATCCGGGACAGGCCCCGGTGTCGCGACAGCAACGCCCGAAAGCGTTCCAAGTGCGCGCTGCGCTGGATCATCACCTGGGGCATACGTTGTACGGGTGGATCGAGCTGCGCCTGTGTCCGCGAGGCCCCCAGCTCGCAGCCTGGCTGCTGATGCCCCCGTGCTGAATCCCAGCGGCTTGGGGTGGTGAGTCCGGTGGACCGGCTTTATACTGACCGGGCCTGGACGTTTCGTGCTGCCTACCGCGGGGGGAGTCGGGGAGCGTGCATGCAAGGTCAGTTTTCCAGAGGGCTTGCACCGGAGGGTAGCGGGAGCGACTAGATTGGACGGGGCTGCCGAACTGCTGATCCATGGCGGTCGAATTCTCGTTAAGAGGCGCGGAGCGACGGAGAGAGAGACCGGATGGCAAGTAAACGCAAAGAGCCAGACCCTCCCGGACGCCCGGATGTTGACTCTGCCACGGGAATCCGCCTCCTGGAGGAGCAACTCGGGAAGGGACGCGAACTCCTGCAATCGCGTCCCCTCAGTAGTGATTCCCACGGGCAGTGGGAGCTGGTGACCCGGAATTACCTTGAGAAGGCGTTCGGTCGCAACTCGCCAAACGTGAGCAGCGTGACGGATGTGGGAAAGTACGGGGATTTCCCGATGGGGGCAGGTGAAGGATGGTGGGAGAGCCACCGGGCGGAAAGCCTCCAAACGCAGCTTGCCCGTCTTGATGGTTTGCTTGAGCTGCTCAGGACGGAGCAGCAACTCCAAGGGGCCGGCACTGTTTCCGGCGTATTGGCGAACGCCCCAAAGGGCCACCGGATCTTCCTGGTGCACGGTCACGACGAGGCGGCAATCCAGAGCGTGGCGCGCTTCCTTGAGAAGCTGGATCAAGAGGTGATCTTGCTTCGTGAGCAGCCCAATTGCGGCCGGACTATTATCGAGAAGTTCGAAGACTACAGCGACGTAGGGTTCGCAGTCGTGCTTCTCACCGGCGACGATCGCGGCGGCTTGGCGACTGCATCGAATGACGAGCTGCACCTTCGTGCGCGACAGAACGTGATCCTTGAACTCGGGTTCTTCCTTGGCCGGCTTGGACGGTCCCGCGTGTGCGCCCTGTTTGTGGAGGGCATTGAGGTGCTTTCCGACTACTCGGGAGTACTCTACGTCAAGCTTGATATGGAGGGCGGCTGGCGGTTGAAGTTGGCCAAGGAGCTGAAGGCCGCTGGGCTATCTGTGGATATGAACAAGGCGTTGTGAGAACAGAGCATGCTAACAATAGCATGCAGCTGACGGCGCTCCGCGCCGCCGCTGATGCCGAGCGTTAGACAGTCCGAATGACGACGCAGCCACCAACAGCGAGGACGGAGAGCGAACTCAGTGAACCATAGCGAGATCGTCAGCTTCCTCTGGGGCGTTGCGGACCTGATCCGCGACACCTTTAAGCGCGGCAAGTACCAGGACGTGATCCTGCCACTGACCGTCCTGCGCCGCCTCGACTGCGTGCTCGCTCCTACCAAGGGCAAGGTCCTCGGCAAGCAAGCCGAGCTGCGGGGCAAGAAGCTCGAGAATCTCGATCCACAGCTGCGGAAGATAGCGGGCTTCGCGTTCTACAACACCTCCCGCTACGACTTCGAGAAGCTGCTGGCCGACGCGCCGCACCTCGCCGCCAATCTTCGCAACTACATCGCCGGCTTCAGCCCGAACATGCGTGAGGTGTTGGAGAAGTTCGATTTCGACAACACGATCAGCAAGCTCGATGAGGCGGGGCTGCTCTTCCAGGTGCTCGAGCGCTTCAAGAACGTCGATCTCCATCCGGACAGAATTGACAACCCGACGATGGGCACGATCTTCGAGGAGCTGATCCGGAAGTTCAACGAAGCGCTGAACGAGAATCCGGGCGAGCACTTCACGCCGCGCGATGTTGTGCATCTGATGGTGGATCTGATGCTTGCCGGTGATGAGAAGGAAATCCAGGCCAAGAAGGCGATCCGCACCGTGTACGACCCGTGCTGCGGCTCAGGCGGCATGCTGATGATCACCAAGGAGCACATCACCGTCGGCCTGCGGAAGAACGGCGAGATCCTCCGGCCCGCGATGAACCCGGGTGCGGAGATCCATCTCTTCGGCCAGGAGGTGAATCCCGAAACCTGGGCTGTCTCGAAGTCCGATCTCTTCATGAAGGACCCGACCGGACGCGACGCCGACAACATCGCATACGGCAGCACTCTCTCCAACGACCGCCACTCCGGCCAGACGTTCGATTACCTGATCGCCAACCCGCCGTACGGCAAGGACTGGAAGCGCGACGAGGACGCCGTGCGTGCCGAGCACGAGCGCGGCGCCTCGGGCCGCTTCGGACCGGGGCTCCCGCGTATCAGCGACGGCCAGCTCCTGTTCCTGCTGCACATGTTGGCGCACGCAAGGGACCCGAAGGACGGCGGCTCGCGGATCGCCATCATCATGAACGGCTCGCCGCTGTTCACGGGCGATGCCGGCAGCGGCGAGAGCGAGATTCGCCGCTTCATCCTGGAGAACGACCTGCTGGAAGCGCTGATCGCACTCCCCGAGCAGCTCTTCTACAACACGGGCATCGCCACGTATGTGTGGGTGGTGACGAACCGCAAGGCGCCGGCGCGGAAGGGCAAGGTTCAGCTGATCGACGCCATCTCATTCTGGGTCCCGATGCGCAAGAGCCTCGGTGACAAGCGGCGCGAGATCCCCCTCGAACGCTCGCAGGACATCCTGAAGGTCCTGTCCGCCTTCAAGGATGGCGAGACGCGGAAAGTGGCGAAGGACGGCAAGGAAGAGGACGTCGTCGTCAGCCGCATCTTTCCAACCACCCACTTCGGCTTCCGCAAGATCACCGTCGAGCGCCCCCTGCGGCTCAGCTTCCAGGCGAGCGTTGAGCGCATCGCCCGCCTCGAGGAGGAGAAGGGCTTCCAGGCGCTGGCGCAGTCGAAGAAGAAGGGCGCTGCGGGGGCGAAGGAGCAGGTCGACGGGCGTGCGTTGCAGGGGGCGATCCGTAAGCTCGTGCGCGGGCTGCCCGGCACCCTCGTCAAGGACCGCGACGAGTTCGAGCGCCTGCTCGATGCCGCCGCGAAGAAAACCGGCGTGAAGCTCCCGGCGCCGGCGCGCAAGGCCATCCTCTCCGCGCTGTCCGAGCGCGACGAGTCCGCCGCCATCTGCCGGGACAAGGACAGCAACCCCGAGCCGGACCCGGAGCTGCGCGACACGGAGAGCGTGCCGCTCGCAGAGCGCGTCGAGGCGTTTCTCGAGCGGGAGGTCAAGCCCCACGTCCCCGACGCCTGGATCGACACGAGCAAGCGGGATGCGAGGGACGGCCAGGGCGGCCTCGTCGGCTACGAGATCAACTTCAATCGCTACTTCTACCGCTACACCCCGCCGCGCCCGATCGAGGAGATCGAGGGCGAGATCCGGGGGATCGAGCAGGAAATCCTGCGGATGCTGGCCGAGGTGACGGGCGCGGCCGCCCCTCGAGGCTGACACAAGATGTCGGCACTCACGGAGAGGCGCCGACATCTTGTGTTGACGAGAGCCGGGCCCATGACGCATATTGTCGTCATGTCACCTCGACGTGCCGACAAAACGGGTCAAGGAGCGGCTCGGGACCCGGTCGAACGACTCCGCAGTTCGGGGGTCGTCGGCTTTTTCCGTGCTGCCCAGCTCGAACACGCTGGCCTGACGCGGGACCACCTCCCAGCCCTGCTGCGCTCGAAGCTTGTCGAGCGGGTCGGACGTGGGCTCTACCGCCTGACGGGCGCCGAGCCGACCGAGGACTACTCCATCGCCATGGCCTGCGCGCGCGTGCCGAACAGCATCGTCTGCCTGCTCTCGGCACTGCGGATCCACGGCATCGGGACCCAGGCGCCGGCGGAAGTCTGGCTTGCCATCCCGCACAAGGCGCGCAAGCCCCTACTGCGCGAGCTGAAGCTGCGCACCGTGCGTTTCAGCGGCCCGGCCTGGAACTTCGGCGTGCAGGAGACGGCGTTCGAGGGAGTGCCGGCCCGAATCACCTCGCCCGCGCGCACCGTGGCCGACTGCTTCCGCTTCGAGCGGCTCGTCGGCCCGGAAGCGGCGATGGAGGCGCTCCAGGACGGCCTGCGCCAGCGCAAGGTGACCGTCGCCGAGCTGACGCGCGTCGTCGAGGTCCTTCCGTCGCGCCGCCTGAGCGCCGCCCTCGACGTGAGGTTGATATGAGCCCCGATGTCGCGGCCTCGGTCCGGGCGCGCCTGCTCGACCAAGCCAAGGCACGCGGTGAGGAGTTCGAGCGCACGCTCGCGCGCTTCGCCGGCGAGCGGCTGCTCTTCCGCCTCGGCGCCTGCGCGGCGCGAGATCGCTGCATCCTGAAGGGCGCCAGCCTGCTTGCGGTCTGGATGCCGGATCCCTACCGGGCGACCCGCGATGTCGACGTGCTGGCTTCATGCACCATGGACGACCCCGCGATCCTGTCGTTGATCGCGGAGATCTGCGCGGTGGCGTGTCCCGAGGACGGGCTCCGCTTCGATCTCTCCGAACTGGTCGTGGAGGCGATCCGGGCCGAGGAGGAGTACTCCGGCAAGCGCGCACGCTTTCGTGCGTTCTTGGGTCAGGCCCGCATCGCGGTCCAGCTCGACCTCGGCGTGGGCGACGCGATCGCCATCGCGCCGGAGGAGATCACCTATCCGACGATGCTTTCGTCGCTGCCGGCGCCTCGCCTGCGCGCCTATCCGCGCGAGCAGACGGTGGCGGAGAAGTTCGAGGCCATGGTCAAGCTCGACACGCGGAACAGCCGGATGAAGGACTTCCACGACGTCTGGGCCCTGGCCGGTGCCTTCGAGTTCGATGGGGCTGCGCTGCAGCACGCCGTCGCCGCCTGCTTCGAGCGGCGACGCACGCCGTGGACGGAGGAGGCGCCGCGGGCTCTCACCACCGCCTTCTATCACCTGCCGGAACTCACGACTCGCTGGCGCAACTACCTCGCAGCGGGCGCCGTGCTGATTCCACCTCCGGTGCGGTTCGGCGCCATCGGCGAGCGGATCACGAGCTTCCTCGGTCCGCTTCGGGACAGCATCGTCGCGACCGAGCCGTTCGCGCAGACCTGGCTGCCGAGCGGCCCGTGGAATCCGAGCGAGGAACGCTCGCGATGAAGCGCGAATCCAGGCTGCTCTTCGCGAAGGCGGTCGACTCGCTCGTGCTCAGCATCGAGCATTACAACCGGCCCTGGGACCGGGGCCGCGTCGATGCCGTCTTGATCCTGCTGGATCACGCGTTCGAGATGCTGCTCAAGGCTTCGATCCTGCATCGGGGAGGAGCGATCCGGAAGCCGCGGGAGAAGCAGACGATCGGATTCGACGAGTGCCTGCGAAAGGCGCTTAGCGACGGCTCGGTCCGGTTCTTGAGCCAGGAGCAGGTCCTTCAGCTACAGGCGATCAACACGCTGCGCGACGCCGCCCAGCACCACCTGGTCGACCTCTCGGAACAGCACCTCTACATCCACGCCCAGGCCGGGCTGACGTTGTTTCGCGATGTCGTCCGAGCGGTGTTCGATCAGGATCTCAAGGTCCATCTTCCGCCTCGCGTCCTGCCGCTCTCGACCACGCCGCCGACCGATCTCGCGACCCTCTTCGAGCAGGAGGCCAGGGAGGTGCAGCGGCTCCTCACGCCCGGCAAGCGACGGAAGGTCGAGGCTGCCGCCAAACTCCGGGCGCTCGCGATCGTCGACGGCGCCATGCGGGGCGACCGCATCCAGCCGACCGATGGCGAGCTGCGCAAGCTCGGCGATTCGATCAGCAAGGGCTCGCAGTGGAGTGATGTCTTCCCCGGCGTCGCCGCGATCGAGCTCACCGCCACAGGGGCCGGCCCGTCCCTCGACCTGCGGATCGCGAAGAAGGAAGGGATTCCGATCCAGCTCGTGCCCGAAGGCACGCCCGGAGCCAGCGTCGTGGCGGTTCACAAGGTGGACTCGCTCGGCTTCTACAACCTCGGCCGGGATCAGGTGGCGGAGCACCTTGGGCTGTCGGGACCCAAGACCACGGCGCTGATCCGCCATCTGAAGATCAAGGACGATGCGGATTGCTATCGCCGCATCACGATCGGCAAGGCATGCTTCGATCGCTACTCGCAGAAGGCGATCGAACGGCTGCGCGAAGCAATGAAAGAGTTGGACATGGATCAGGTCTGGACCGATTACCAGAGCGGACAGCGCCGGAGGGTAACGGCATGAAGGAATCCGTGCAGCCGCTGCCGCCCGCGCGCCCGCGCTTCAAGCCGTACCCGGCCTACAAGGACTCCGGCGTCGAGTGGCTGGGGGAGATTCCGGCGCATTGGGAGGTGAAGCGGCTGAAGCATCTGGCCACGCTGAACCCGGAGTCGCTCATGGAGGACACCGATCCCGGGCGCGAGATGGTCTACGTGGACATCGGAGGCGTTAACAGCCTCGGGCGAATCGTCGAACAGGAACAACTCGCGTTCTCCTCGGCTCCATCCCGTGCCCGAAGACTCGTGCGCGACGGCGACGTGGTCGTGTCGACCGTGCGCACGTACCTCCGCGCAATCGCCCCGATCCGCAATCCAGAACCTGGCATGGTTGTCTCGACAGGCTTCGCTGTCGTCCGGCCCGTGGACGATCTGACGACCGACTACGCCGCGTATGCCCTGCGAGCTCCGTACTTCGTCGAGCGCGTCGTGGCGAACTCCAAGGGCGTGAGCTTTCCCGCTATCAACGAAAGCGAGATGGCGACGTACGAGCTGGCGAGCCCCCCCATCCCCGAGCAACGCGCCATCGCCGCCTTCCTCGACCGGGAGACGGCGCGGATCGATGCGCTGGTAGCGAAGAAGGAGCGGCTAATCGCGCTGCTACAGGAGCAGCGCACCGCCCTCATCACGCGCGCCGTCACCAATGGCCTCGACCCGTGTGTCCCGACGAAGGACTCCGGTGTCGAGTGGCTGGGAGAGATTCCCGCGCATTGGGAGGTGAAGCCGCTTAAGAGAGAAGTACGTTTCCTGGAAGGCCCGGGGATCATGGCGTCTGATTTCACGAACGATGGTATTCCGTTGCTTCGGATTGCTGGCATCGGCGGACGAAGGGCAAGTCTCAGTGGCTGCAACTACCTTTCACCCGACTTGGTCCATCGGAGGTGGGATCACTTCTGCGTTCGGATCGGCGATCTTCTGATTAGCGGAAGCGCCTCGACTGGCTTCTGCTCTGAGGTGGACGTGGAAACTCAAGGTGCCGTTCCCTACACAGGCATCATCATCATGCGACCACGCGCCGGCACGATGGTGAGGACTTTTCTTCGGTGGTTCCTTCTTTCTGGAGCTTTTCTCACACAGACAGAGCTTGCTCGCTGCGGGAGTGCGATTCAGCACTTCGGTCCCTCACACCTGTCGCGAATGCACATGATGGTGCCGCCCCATTCGGAGCAAGTCGCCATTGCAGTTGTCCTTGATCGGGAGACGGCGCGAATCGACGCCCTGGTCGCAAAAGTCCGCGATGCCATCGACCGCCTCCAGGAACTCCGCGCCGCGCTCATCTCAGCCGCCGTGACGGGCAGGATCGACGTGCGGAAGGAGGTCGCATGATCCCCGAGATCTCCGAACGCTCCTTCGAGGAGGCGATTGAGTGCGCCCTGCTCCAGCACGGCCCGGACGCATGCTCGGGGGAAACTACCGCCGTGCGCGAGACGCCGCCGCCATTTGGTGACAGACCGCCGGGCGGCTACCGCAAGCGCAAGCCGGAGCACTACGACCGCACGCTCTGCCTCCTGCCACGCGACGTGCTGGACTTCGTCCTAGCCACGCAACCCAAGGAGTGGAAGAAGCTCGAGCAGCACCACGGCGCGGCCGCCCGGGAGCAGTTCTTGAAGCGCCTCGCCGCCGAGATCGAGCGCCGCGGGGCGCTCGACGTCCTGCGCAACGGCCTCAAGGATTCGGGCTGCAAGTTCCGCCTCGCCTACTTCCGTCCCGCGAGCGCGCTCAACGAGGAGACCCGGCGGCTGCACGCTGCGAACCTCTTCGCCGTGGTGCGCCAGGTCCACTACAGTACGAAGAACGAGAACAGCCTCGATCTGGTGCTGTTCCTGAACGGCATCCCGATCTTCACCGCCGAGCTCAAGAACCCCCTCAACAGCCAGGACGTCGAGGACGCGATCCGCCAGTACAAGACCGATCGCGATCCGCGCGAGCCGCTGCTCGCCTACGGCCGCTGTCTCGCGCACTTCGCGGTGGATCCCGACCTGGTCTACGTCACGACCCGGCTCGCCGGACCGAGGACGCGCTTCCTGCCCTTCAACCAGGGCAAGTTCGGCGGCGCTGGCAACCCGCCCGTGCCTCCCACCCGGAGCGGCTATGCGACCGCCTATCTCTGGGAGGAGACCTGGTCGCGCGACAGCGTGCTCGACCTCGTGCGCCAGTTCATCCACGAGGTCGAGGAAGAGGACGAGAAGGGGCGCAAGACCGGCCGGCACTTCCTGATCTTCCCGCGCTACCAGCAGCTTGACTGCGTACGCAAGCTCGTGACCGATGCACGCGCTCTGGGTGCCGGGCGACGTTACCTGATCCAGCACTCGGCCGGCAGCGGCAAGAGTTTCACCATTGCCTGGCTCGCCCATCAGCTCGCGACGCTGCACGACGCGGGCGACCGACGCGTCTTCGACTCGATCGTGGTCATCACCGACCGGCGCGTGCTCGACCGCCAGCTCCAGACTACGATGCGCCAGTTCGAGCAGACGCTCGGCGTGGTCGAAAACATCGACACGACCTCGCGCCAGCTCAAGGACGCGCTTGAGTCGGGGAAGACGATCATCGTCACCACGCTCCAGAAGTTCCCCGTGATCGCGAAGGAGATTGGCGAGCTGCCGGGCAAGCGCTTCGCCCTGATCGTCGACGAGGCGCACTCCTCGCAGTCGGGCGAGAGCACGAAGAGCCTCAAGGCCGTGCTCAGCTCGGGCTCGCTCGAAGAGGCGGAGATGGAAGAGGCGGAGGCGGCGACGCCCGAGGAGGAGCTGGAGAGCGCGATCCTGGCCGAGATGGAGAAGCGCGGGCGGCTTCCCAACCTCTCGACCTTCGCCTTCACGGCCACGCCGAAACCGAAGACGCTTGAACTATTCGGCACGAAGCGCCCCGACGGAAAGTTCGCGCCCTTCCACCTCTACAGCATGCGCCAGGCGATCGAGGAGGGATTCATCCTCGACGTGCTGGCGAACTATTCGACCTACAAGGCGTACTGGCGGCTGCTGAAGAAGGTCGAGGACGACCCGCGCTACGACAAGAAGAAGGCCGAGTACCTGCTCAAGTCGTTCGTCGAGCTGCACCCGCACGCGATCGGCGAGAAAGTCAGGATCTGCGTCGAGCACTTCGCCACCCAGGTGCAGGGCGAGATCGGTGGCAGGGCGAAGGCGATGATCGTCACCCGCTCTCGACTGCATGCAGTGCGTTACAGACTGGCGGCGGACAAGTACCTGGCCGAGCGCGGGTACCCGTTCAAGGCCCTGGTAGCGTTCTCGGGCACCGTGCAGGACGGCGGGCGGTCATACACTGAATCAGGCATGAATGGCTTTCCGGAGGCGCAGACGGCGAAGACATTCGAGCAACCCGAGCACCGGTTCCTGATCGTGGCCAACAAGTTCCAGACCGGGTTCGACCAACCGCTGCTGCATACGATGTATGTGGATAAGAAGCTCGGTGGCGTGAACGCCGTACAGACACTCTCGCGCCTCAACCGCACGCTGCCTCCCGAGAAGAAGGGCACGATGGTCCTCGACTTCGCCAACGAGTCGGACGAGATCAAGACCGCGTTCGAGCCCTACTACGAGACCACGCTGCTCTCGGAGGCGACCGACCCGAACCTCCTATACGAGATTCAGACGCGACTCGGTGCCTTCCCGGTCTACACCGAGGCCGATGTGAAGGCCTTCGCCAAGGTCTACTTCGACCCCAAGGCGACACAGGACCGGCTCTATTCGGTGCTCGCGCCCGTAGTCGAGCGCTTTGGGGCGCTCTCCGAGGAGGAGCGACATGACCTCCGCGGTCAGCTCACCGACTACGTGCGGCTCTACGCGTTTCTGGCCCAGGTCCTGACCTTTGCCGACGCCGACCTGGAGAAGCTCTACGTCTTCGCGCGGCACCTGCGGCGCCTCCTGCCCGCCGATCGCGCTGAGCTGCCCCGTGAGGTGCAGCAGAACATCGACATGGAGTCGTACCGGATCCAGCAGACCGGCAGCGGCAAGATCGCGCTTGAGCGCAGGCCCGGCGTGCTCGAACCCGTGAGCACCAAGCAGGGCCACGGCACCACGCCGGAGGAGCTGGAGACGCTCTCCCGCATTATCGCCGAGTTGAACGAGCGCTTCGGTCTGAACCTCGGCCCCGAGCATCGCGTCACTCTCGGGCAGATGATGGCAAAGCTCGACGACGACGCGGCGCTCGACGCCGCCGCGCGCGCCAACACCCGCGAAAACGTGCGGCTGACTTTCGATCAGAAGGTCGAGCACGTGATCCAGGAGATCGTCGACTCGAACTTCGATCTCTACAAGCGCATCACCGACGACCGCGCCTTCGGCGAGACCGTCAAGAACTTCCTCTTCGACCAGTACCTGCGCGCCCACCGTAACGCCGAGGAGCTGATCAAGCGCGGTGGGTCGAAGACGCTCGACTTCAAATCCACGCTCCGCTGGAACCTCCAGGAAGACCGGCAGGACGACACGGCTGTGACCCACGCCGTGCTGAAGACCATCGCCGCGTTCCTGAACACCGAAGGTGGCGACCTCTTGATCGGCGTCGCCGATGACGGATCCATCGTTGGGATCGAGAAGGACCGGCTCGAGAGCGACGACAAGTTCATGCGGCACCTCGCGCTGGCAGTCCGCAACGGCCTCGGCGATCGGGCCGGGACCTGCATCGATACGAAGACCCAGATGGTGCAGGGCAAGACCGTGTGCGTGGCCACCTGCCAGCGGAGCCCCGAGCCGGTATTCCTGAAGTGGAGTGGAATGGAATCGAGCAAGGACGGCGACTTCTTTGTGAGGAGCGGGCCGGGCACGGTGAAGCTCGTGGCAGGCAGCGCCGATGAGTACATCCGGACGCGTTTCGCCGGGGCCGGGAAGTTCACCGATGGACCATCGAAGGGGGCAGTCTAACAACTGCATGCAACCAAAGCATGCAACCAAGCTTGCTCCCTCCCCGCACCGGGTCTATGCTGAAGCGTGGTTTTGGCCGATTGTGGAGGGGAGGTGCCCGTGTTCAAGAAGGTGCTCATCGCCAACCGTGGCGAGATCGCCGTGCGCGTGAGCCGCGCACTCAAGGAACTCGGGGTGGGCAGTGTGGCCGTCTACTCGGAAGCCGACCGCCGCTCGCTCCATGTGCTGCATGCCGACGAAGCCTACCTGCTAGGTCCCCCGCCAGCCCGCGAAAGCTACCTCAACGTGGACAAGCTGCTGGAGATCGCGAAGCGCTGCGGCGCCGAAGCGGTGCACCCGGGCTATGGCTTTCTGGCGGAGAATGCCGACTTTTCGAAGGCGGTCCAGAAGGCCGGCATGGCCTTCATCGGCCCGTCCTGGGAGGCGATGAACGCGCTGGGCAACAAGCTGGCCGCGCGCCGCCTGGCCAGCAAGGCCGGGGTGCCCATGGTGCCCGGGCTGGAAAAGCCGCTGCGCAACTTGGAGGAGGCCCTCCACGAGGCGAAGCAGATCGGCTACCCGGTGCTGCTCAAGGCCTCCGCGGGCGGGGGCGGCAAGGGAATGCGCGTGGTGCGCGCCGAGGAGGAGATGGCCTCCGCGCTGGAGCTGACGCGCGGGGAAGCCAAGGCCGCCTTCTCCAGCGACGAGGTGTACCTCGAGAAGTACCTCGAGCGCCCGCGCCACGTGGAGATCCAGTTCCTGGCCGACCATCACGGCAGCGCCGTGTACCTGGGCGAGCGCGACTGCTCCGTGCAGCGCCGCCACCAGAAACTGATCGAGGAAACCCCCGCCCCCAACCTGCGCGACGAGGTGCGCCGGGCCATGGGCGATTGCGCCGTGCGCCTGGCGCTGCAGGCCGGCTACACCAACGCCGGCACCGCCGAGTTCATGGTGGACAAGGACCAGAACTTCTACTTCCTGGAGGTCAACGCGCGGCTGCAGGTGGAGCACCCCGTGACCGAGATGGTCACCGGGCTCGACCTGGTGAAGCTGCAGCTGTTCGTGGCCAGCGGGGGCAAGCTGCCGTTCGCGCAGGCGGACATCCAGCCGCGCGGCCACGCCATCGAGTGCCGCATCACCGCGGAGGACCCCGAGAAGAACTTCATGCCCTCCATCGGGAAGATCTCGAGATTCCGGCTGCCCAGCGGCCCGGGCCTGCGCAACGACGCGGGGGTGTACCCGGGCTCCGAGATCACGCTGTACTACGACTCCCTGGTGGGCAAGCTGATCGCGTGGGGCCGCGACCGCAACGAGGCGCGCCGCCGGATGCTGCGCGCGCTGCACGAGTACGTGATCGAGGGCGTGAAGACCTCGATCCCCTTCCACCGCTGGGCGCTGAACCACCCCGAGTTCGTGGAAGGCCGCTGCGACGTGGGCATGGTGGCCCAGTTCTACCATCCGCAGGCGGTGCAACCCACCGAGGAGGAGGAGGCGCTGGCGGTCCGCGCGGCGGCGCTGCACGCGATGCTGCACCCTTCCACGGGCGGGGCGCGCGTGGAGGCGGTGGCCGCGACGGGCGACGGGGTCGGCGGGGCCTGGAAGCGGGCCGGCCGGCCGGGGGCGGGAGGCCGGATATGAAGTACAGCGTGCGGATCGGGGAAAAGGAGCGCTGGGTGGAGTTCATCCCCGCGGGCAGCGGCTGGAAGGTGCTGCTGGACGGCGTGGAATCCTACATCGACTGCGCCGAGCTTTCGGCCGGCGCGTACTCCATCCTCACCGAGGGGCGCAGCCGCGAGGTGGCGGTGGACCGCGAGGGCGACCTGTTCCGGGTGCGGTTCGGCGGCGCCACCCACGAGATGACGGTGCTCGACGAGGTGCGCGCGCGCACCCGCAGGCCCGAGCGCAAGAAGGCCGTGACCGGCCCGGTGGCGCTCAAGGCCCCCATGCCGGGGCTCATCGTGGCGGTGAAGGTGGCCGCCGGCGACGAGGTGCAGGAAGGCCAGGCGCTGGTGGTGATGGAAGCGATGAAGATGCAGAACGAGCTGGGCGCGCCGGCCCCGGGGAAGGTGGACAAGATCCACGTGCAGGTGGGCCAGTCCGTGGACGGCGGCGCCAGCCTGATCACGCTCGCGCCGCCGGTGCCCGCGGAGGCGGCCCCGTGAGCGGAAAGGGCCACGGACCCGGAGGGGACATGCCCGCCGGAGGCAACCCAGCCCGAGACAAGTCCGCCGGGAAGCCCCGGGCCCTCCGCCACGAACGCTTCGAGACCTCCTCCGGCCTCGAGGTGCAGGGCACCTACCGCGCCGCGGACGTCGCGCCGGGGCTCCAGGAGCGCCTGGGCGATCCGGGCGCCTTCCCCTTCACCCGCGGCGTGCACGCGGACATGTACCGCGCGCGGCTGTGGACCATGCGGCAATACGCCGGCTTCGGCGATGCCGACGAGTCCAACCGCCGCTACCGCTACCTGCTGGAGCAGGGCCAGACCGGCCTCTCGGTGGCCTTCGACCTGCCCACCCAGATGGGCTACGACTCCGATTCCCCGCGCGCCGCCGGCGAGGTGGGCAAGGTCGGCGTCGCGGTGGCCACGCGCGCGGACATGGAGCGGCTCATGGAGGCCATCCCGCAGGAGACGGTGAGCGTGTCCATGACCATCAACGCCACCGCCTCGATCCTGCTCGCCTTCTACCTGGCGCTGGCGGAGAAGCGCGGGGTGGCCTTCGACCGGCTCAACGGCACGGTGCAGAACGACATCCTGAAGGAGTACGCCGCGCGCGGGACGTACATCTTCCCCCTCGCGCCCAGCATGCGGCTGACCACCGACCTGATCGCCTTCTGCTTCGAGAAGGTGCCCAGCTGGAACACCATCTCCATCTCCGGCTACCACATCCGCGAAGCCGGCTCCACCGCCGCGCAGGAGCTGGCGTTCACCCTGGGCAACGGCCTGGCCTACGTGCAGGCCGCGGTGGACGCGGGGCTCGACGTGGACGCCTTCGCGCCGCGGCTCAGCTTCTTCTTCAACTCGCACAACCTGTTCTTCGAGGAGGTGGCCAAGTTCCGCGCCGCGCGGCGCATGTGGGCGCGCTTCATGCGCGAGAGGTTCCACGCGAAGGGCCCGCGCTCCTGGCTGCTGCGCTTCCACACCCAGACCGCCGGCTCCACGCTCACCGCCCAGCAGCCGGAGAACAACGTGGTGCGCGTGACGCTGCAGGCACTGGCCGCGGCCCTGGGCGGAACGCAGTCGCTGCACACCAACTCCATGGACGAGGCCCTGTCCCTGCCCACGCAGATCGCGGTGCGCACCGCGCTGCGCACGCAGCAGATCATCGGCGAGGAGAGCGGCGTGGCCGACACCGCGGATCCGCTGGCGGGTTCGTATTTTGTGGAGCGGCTCACCGACGATCTGGAGGCCGCGGCCATGAAGATCCTGGACGAGGTCGGGAAGATGGGTGGCATGCCGCGCGCCATCGAGCAGGGCTGGGTGCAGCGCGAGATCCACCGCAGCGCCTACGCCGCGCAGCGGGCCATCGAGGATGGCCGGCTCACCGTGGTGGGCGTGAACAAGTACGCCGTGGAGGAGCCGGAGAAGATGCAGCCGTTCGCGCCCGACGAGGCCTCCGCGGCCCGCCAGTTGGAGCGGCTGCGCGAGTTCCGCGCCGCCCGCTCCGAGGCCTCCGCCGCGGCCGCACGCCGGGAGTTGGAGTCGGGAGCGAAGGGTGCGGGGAACCTGCTGCCACGCATCCTGGATTGCGTGAAGGCCGACGTCACCCTCGGCGAGATCAGCGACTCGCTGCGCTCGGTGTGGGGCGAGTACTCGGCGGTGAAGTCGCTGTAGGGCCGCGCCGGCGCGGGCTCCCGGCTTGCCGGGCCCGTCCCGCCGGCCACCACCACCTCTGGCCGCAACCGGAGGTTTGCGTGAAACTGCCGCGTTTGCCGGGGGCACACGGTGGTGCGCCCCTGCTGCTTGCGGGTCCGCGCGCGCGCGGCGCATTCGCGCGCGGGCTCCTCCGCCCGGAGATTCCCGTCGCACTCTCGCGCGGAGTCCTCGGCCCGGGAGTTCTCGCCGCGCTCGCGCGCGGAGTCCTCGGCCCGGGAGTTCTCGCCGCGCTCGCGCGCGGAGTCCTCGGCCCGGGAGTTCTCGCCGCGCTCGCCTTCGGCGCCGCCGCAGTCCAGGCCGGCGCGCCACCGGATCTCGCCCGCCACCCGATCGACCCGCCCGCCGCCCCCGGCAGTTCCGCGCCGTTCCTGTCGGCCGACACCGCGGGCACGGTCTGGCTCAGCTGGATCGAGCCCGCCGGGCGGGACGGGCACGCGCTGCGCTTCTCCCGCCTCGGCCCGGGCCGCCACTGGAGCGCCCCGGGCACCGTCCCGACCGGGGACTCGATGCTCGCGAACTGGGCCAACTCCCCCGCGGTGGTGCCGCTGGGGGGCGGCCGGCTGGCCGCCGCGTGGCCGCGGCTGCACGCGGCCGGCGGCGAGGCCGCGACGGTGCGCGTGGCGCTGTCCGGAAACGCGGGCCGCACGTGGACGACGCCGGTCACGCCCCACCGCGACGGCACCGCCACCGAGCACGGCTTCGTGTCGCTGCTACCCGAGGGCAACGGCGTGCGCGCGGTGTGGCTGGACGGCCGGAAGTTCGCGGCGGAGGCCGCGGGCGCGAAGGGCGCCGCCGGTCACGCGCACGGAGCCGACGAATCACCGGACGCCGAGATGACGCTGCGCACGGCCTGGATCGGCCCGAACGGTGCCGCCACCCCCGACGAGTCGCTGGACCCGCGCACCTGCGACTGCTGCCCCACGGCGGCGGTGAACACAGCGCGCGGCACCCTGGTGGCCTACCGCGACCGCAGCCCCGGGGAAGTCCGCGACATCTCGACGCTGCTCATGGACGGCGGCGGGCGGGCCGTGGAGGGCAAGGCAGGCAGGGCCATGGCGACAAGGGAAGGCCGCCTGCGCGACGACGGCTGGATGATCCGCGGCTGCCCGGTGAGCGGGCCCGCGCTGGCCGCGCACGGCAACTTCGTGGTGGCCTGCTGGTACACGGCGGCCGCGGACACGCCCCGGGTGCAGGTGGCATTCTCGGGCGACGGCGGCGCCACGTTCGGTCCGGCCGCGCGGGTCGACCAGGGTCACCCGCTGGGGCGGGTGGCCGTGGCCCTCACCCCGGGTGGGGACGCGATGGTGACCTGGATCGAGAAGGCCGCCAGCCCGGCCGGCGCGGCCGGGCTCATGGCGCTCCGGATCTCCCCGGACGGCACGCGCGGGGAGTCACGGGCCCTCGCGAGCGTGCCCAACGCGAGGCAGGCGGGCACGCCGCGACTCGTCGCGGGCCGCGACGGCCTGGTGCTGGCGTGGGTGGAACCGGGGACGCCCTCGAAGCTGCGCGCGCTCGCCTGGACCCCGTAGCACCTCCGCGGCGTCGGCCTGCGCCCGGGCCGGTCCGCGCCTGCGCCGGTCCACGCCCGCACCGGTCTGCGCCCGCGCCGATCCGCGCCCGCGCCGCGGGCCCCTACTCCCTCACGTACTCGTACTTCCCGCTCACCGGGCCGTTGAGCTTGCCGCTGACGATGGTCAGCGTCAGCTCGATCCGCTTCGAGTCGGCGTCGGGGACGAACTTGTAGATCATGGTGCCTTCGCCGGACTTGTTCGAGGACTCCAGCACGCCCCCCTCCCACGAATCGCGCCGCTCCAGGTGGCCCTCGTCGGGATTCTCCGAGGTGTAGGAGCCCTTCTCGGGAATCATGAAATGGTGGAGCTTGCCGTAGAGCAGCGTGAGCGTGTCGGCGTTGCCGGAAAGCACCAGCCGGAAGTCCGGCTCGGGGTCCAGGTACCGGTGCAGCTTGCCCTTGGCGATGGGCTTGGCCAGGAAGAACATCCCCTTGAGACCGCGGCTGATGGCGGTGTCGGGCTTCTGCGCGTGCGCGGGGTCCAGCTTCCAGCGGCCGGCCATGTCGCGCCAGCCGCCGGCTGCTGCGGCCGCGGGAAGGCCGAAACCCGCGACGAGGAAGGCGGCCGCGGTTGCCGCGACGCCGAGGGCAGCGCAGGACCGCCTGGCCGGCACCTAGGCCACCTTCTCCGAGTCCGACTTCTCCTCCGAGGGGCCGCCGGCCCAGCGCTTCAGGCCGGCACCGACGCGGTTGGTGAAGTCGTCCAGGAACGTGTACACCACCGGCACCACCAGCAGCGTGAGCAGCGTGGAGGTGATCAGCCCGCCGATCACGGCATGCGCCATGGGGGCGCGGAACTCCGCGCCCGCGCCCAGCGCCAGCGCGGTGGGCAGCATGCCGAAGATCATCGCCAGCGTGGTCATCACGATGGGACGCAGCCGCGTCTCCCCGGCGTCGATCAGCGCCCGCTTGCGGTCCAGCCCGCGGCGGCGCGCCTGGTTGGCGAAGTCCACCAATAGGATCGCGTTCTTGGTCACCAGGCCCATCAGCATGATGATCCCCACCATGGACATCATGTTGAACGTCCCGCGCGTGCTCATGAGCGCCAGCGTGACCCCCACCAGCGAAAGTGGCAGGGACAGCATGATGGCCAGGGGCTGCGTGAAGCTGCCGAACTGGCTGGCCAGGATCAGGTAGATGAACACGATCGCCAGCATCAGCGACTCGGTCATGTACTTCACGGTCTCGACGAAGTCCTCCTGCTCGCCGCCGAAGTCGAAGCGGTAGCCGGGCGGCAGTTTCACCTTCTTCAGGCGCTCCTGCACGTCGCGCACCACGTCGGTGAGCGGGCGGTTCTCGTAGTTGCCCTCGATCATCGCCACCCGTTCGAGATCCTGTCGGCGGATCAGGTCGGGCGCGCCGGTGCGGCGCAGGGTGGCCACCTGGGCCAGCGGCACCGTCACGGGGCGGCCGGTCAGCGGGTCCACCGTGCCGGTGGAGATGGGCACGCGCGCGATGTCGGCCTGCGACTGGCGCGCCTCGGGCGCCAGCCGCACGCGCACGTCGTGCGCCAGTCCGGTGGCGTCCTCCCAGTCGCCGGCCTTCTCGCCCGCCATCAGGGGCCGCAGCGCCGAGCTCACCGCGCCCACCGACAGCCCCACGTCCGCGGCCGCGTCGCGGTTGACCTCCACCTCCCACTGCGGCTTGCGGCCCTCGAGGCTGGACTTGAGCTCCACCAGGCCCGGGACGCCACGCAGCGCGGCGATGGACTTGTCGGACTGCCGCTGCAGCTCCTCGAGATTCGGGCCGCGCAGGTTGATCTGGATCGGCGCCTGCGCGCCGCCGAAGCCCAGTTGCATCACCCGCGCGGTCACCCCGGGGAAGCGGGTCAACTGCCTGCGCAGCAGCTGGTCGAACTTCTCCTGGCTCAGCACGCGGCGGTTCTTGGGCACCATCTTGACGTAGATCTGTCCCTTGCTCACGGAGTTGTCGTTCTGCCCGCCGCCCAGGGTGGTGTAGGCGAACGCCACCTCCGGGCGGGTCTTGAGCCAGCGCACGATCTCCATGGCCTTGGAGGAAGTGTACGCCAGCGACGAGCCCACCGGCGTCTCCAGGGTGATGGACGTCTCCTCCTCGTCCGACTTGGGCATGAACTGCCCGCCCACCAGGCCCACCGCCGGCAGCGCGATGGAGATCACGAAGGAGGCGGCCGCGATGGTCATGGTGAGCGCGCGGTGATCCAGCGCCCAGGAGATCAGGCGGCGGTAACGCTTGCCCATGTTCTCGAAGCCGCGGTTGAACTTCTGCAGCCGCTTGCCCAGCATGCCGGTCTGCTCGTGGCCCTCGGCCTGCGGGTCGTACCACTTCGACGACAACATCGGGTCGAGCGTGAACGAGACGAACAGGCTCACCAGCACCGCGAACGCCACGGTGATGCCGAACTGGTAGAAGAAGCGGCCCACGATGCCGCCCATGAAGGCCACCGGCACGAATACCGCCACGATGCACATGGAGGTGGCCAGCACCGCCAGCCCGATCTCACTGGTGCCGCGGCGCGCCGCCGTCTCGTGGTCCTCGCCGCGCTCCAGATGCCGGACGATGTTCTCCCGCACCACGATGGCGTCGTCGATCAGGATCCCGATGGCCAGCGACAGCGCCATGAGGGTCATCATGTTCAGCGTGAAGCCGAAGAAGTACACCGCCAGGAACGAGGCGATCACCGACACCGGCAGCGTGAGCCCGGTGATCACGGTGGACCGCCACGAGTTCAGGAACACGAACACCACCAGGATGGTCAGGAGCGCGCCCTGCCACAGGGTGGTCTGCACGTCCTCCACCGAGTTGCGGATCCAGACGGAGTTGTCGCGGATCACCGCCACCTTCACGCCGCCGGGCAGCGACTTGTTGAGCTCGCCGGCAGCCTTCTTCACCTCGTCGGCGATCTGGACGGTGTTGCCGCCCGAGACCTTGCGCACCTCCACCGCCACGGCGCGCTGGCCGTCCACGTAGGCGACGTCGCGCTCCTCCTCCTGCGCGTCCTCCACGCGGGCCACCTGCGAGAGCCGCACCGGCACCCCGCCCCGCGAAGTCACCACCAGGTCGTTGAACTGCGACGGCTCCTTGAGCCGGCCCTTCACCCGGACCATGTCCTCGGTGTTGCCGCGCTCCACGCGGCCGGCGGGCACGTCGGCGTTCTCGCGCTGCAGCGCCGCGATGACCATATCCGGCGAGATGCCCAGGGCCTGCATCCGGTCAGGCAGCATCAGCACGTGGATCTCGCGGCGCATGCCGCCCACCACGTCCACGCCGCTCACGCCGGGGATGTTCTCGAAACGCCGGCTCACCGTCTCCTCGGCCAGCCGGGTCAGCTCGCGCAGCCGCCACCCTTCGCCCTTGACCGAAAGGCTCATGATGGGCTCGGACTGGATGTCGAAACGCGACACCACCGGCGGGTCGATGTCCCGCGGCAGCTCCTGGCGCAGGCCATCCACCTTGGCGCGCACGTCGGCCAGCGCGTCCATGGCCTTGGTGCCCAGGCGGAACTGGATGTAGATCACCGAGAGGCCCTCGGAGGAGCGCGACATGATCCTCTTCACGCCCTGCACCGAGTTGACCTGCTCTTCGACCTTCCGGGTGACCTCGCGCTCCACCGCCTCGGGGCTGGCCCCCGGGTACGTGGTGGTGATGCCCACGAACGGGAACTCCACGTCCGGCCACTGGTCGATGTTGAGGCGCCCGTAGGAGAAGAGCCCCAGCACCACCAGCGCCAGGATCATCATGGTGGCGAAGACGGGCCGCTTGATGGAGATGTCGCTCAGAAGCATGTCAGGCCCCCTTCCCCGACACCTGCACCGCCTGGCCGGGGATGAGGCCCTCCACCGGTCCCACCACGGCGGCCTCGCCACCCCGCAGCCCGGAGCGGATCTCGACCAGGTCGCGGGACTCGTCGGCCAGGCCGGGCTCCACGTCGCGCCGCGCGATCCGGCCGCCCTCGACCACCCACACGTAGCTCTTGCCGGCAGGGTCGCGGCGCAGGCCGGCGCGCGGCACGCACAGCACCGCACCCGCCGAGGCGGTGACGATGCGGCCGGAGGCGAACAGCCCGCCCACCAGCTTTCCGCCGGGGTTGGCCACTTCCACGTACACGCGCACCTGGCGGGTGGCGGGATCGGCGCTGGCGTTGACGCGCGCCACGCGCCCGCTCACCTCGCCCTCGGGGTAGCCCGAGACGTTGAGGCCCACCGGCGCGCCCACGTGGACGCGGGAGATGTGCTCGCTGGGCACCGTGGCCTCGAATTCCAGCCGCGCGGTGTTCACCACCTGGAACATCGGCACGCCGTCCTTCACCCGGTCGCCGGACTGTACGAAACGGGCCGCCACCACGCCGTCCACCGGGGAGCGCACGGTGGCCTCGTCGAGCGACTTGCGCGCCGCCGCCGCGGCGCTCTCGGCGGCGCGATGGGCCGCCTCGGCGCCCTCCAGGTCGCGCTCGGAAACCGCGCCCTCCTTGAGCAGGTTCCGCATCCGCTCGTGGTCGGCGCGGGCCATCTTGAGCTGCGCCTCGGCGCTGGCCGCCGCGGGGGCCAGCGCGGAGGCGTGGAAGCGCGCCAGCACCTGGCCGCGGCGCACCGCCTCGCCCTCGCGGACCAGCACCTGGTCAATCAGCTCGGGGAACGGCGAGTTGATCTGCACGTCCACCAGCGGCTTGAGGTTTCCCGAGATCGGCACGCCCGATTCCAAGTCCGCGCGGCCCACCGTGGCCACGTCCCGCTCGCCCAGGATGGCGGCTTCCGTGCCGCCGTTCTCTCCCGCCTTGCTGCTTTTCCCGGCACACGAGGCCAGCAGCAGGACCAGGGTACCGCCCGCCGCCGCCAGGGCCACCGCCACACCCGCACGTCGCATGATTCGCCGCATCGCTACTGCCCTTCCTCGCCGGTCTTGTCCTCAAGGGACTCCAGGGATCTCCACACCACGGCCACGGGACGGCCCAGCGCGCGTTCCAGTTGCGCCAGCGCCACCAGGTAATCCCGCGTCACCTGCACCTGCTGCATCTGCGCGGTCTGCATCTGCAGCCGCGCGTCGGAAACATCCAGTTGGGTGGCCATGCCGCTCCCGTAGCGGATGCCGGCCAATTCGTGCGCCCGGCGCGCCCAGCGCACCGCCTCGCGGCGGGCCGCCAGCGCGCTGCGTGCGTGCTCCAGCTCCAGCCGCGCCTGCTCCACCTCGATGCGCACGCTCTCGCGCAGCCGGTCGCGCTCGGCCTCCGCCTCCTGCACCTGCGCCCGCGCGCGCTCCGCCGCGCCCTCGGTGCGGAAGCCCAGGAACAGCGGGAAGCTCAGCTTCACGCTGGCGCTCCAGTTGCGCTTGAAGTCCCCGGTCGAGGAGGGCGCCACCGACTGCGGGAACGCCAGGTTCGACAGCGTCGCCGAGGCCGAGAGCTCCGGCCAGCGGCCGGCGATCGCCGCGCGCACCGCCTGCTCCTGCACCGTCACGTTCTCCCCGGCGGCCACCAGCGCGGGCCGGGTCTCGAAGCCCAGGCTGTCCGGGGCAGGCACCGGGACGGAGGCGCTGTCGGGCTCCAGCGCGGTGGTCAGCTCCAGCGGCTGCGCCGCGGGCACGTTGGTCAGCCGCTTCAACTCCAGCAGCGCCAGGTCGAAGGTGTTGCGCGCGCTCACCACGGGCGGCTCCTGGTTGGCCGCGTCCACCTGGGCGCGCAGCAGGTCGTACTCGGAGCGCGTGCCCTGCTTGCGGAACATGCGCACCTGCTTCAGCTGCTCGCGCGCCAGCGTCAGCCCGCCCTCGGCGATCGCCAGCACCCGGCGCGCCAGGGCGGCGTCCAGGTAGGCGCGCTTCACCTGGAACGTGACTTCCGAGGCGGACTCCCGCTCGTTCTCGCGGGCGGCGTGCCGGTAGGACCGCGCCGCCTTGATGCCCGCGCCCACCTTGCCGCCGGCAAACAACAGCTGTTCGGCGTGCAACTCGGCATTCCAGCTGTTGGCGGCGCCGAAGGGCGAGTTCTTGAACAAGTTGGTGATTCCGGTGTCGGCCCCGGCGTCCGCGTAGATGGACTGCAGCTGGCGCGTGTAGGTCAGCGAGCCGGTGAGCTGCGGAAACGCCCCCGAGGCCGCCTCCCGCACCCGGCCGCCGGCCTCGCGCACCCGCGCCCGGGCGGCCCGCATCTCCTCGCCCTGCTCCAGCGCCCGCCGCACAGCCTCCTCCAGCGTGAGGCGGAGCGCACCGGCGGATCCGGCCGGCGTGCCGGGCGTTGGGGCGGTCGCCCCAGCCGCGAATGCGGAGCCCCCGGCCGCGAACGCGGGCGCGGCAACAGGCGCAGCCTGTGCCGCGGCTGCGTTCGCGGCACGCGAAGAAGCCAAGTCCGCATTTGCGGCAGGCGATAGAGCCGTCAGCGCGAAGATCACCGCGGCCAGAACCGGAAGACTCGAACGCCTCATGCTCCCCACCTCCTCCTCAGACCGCCAGTCCGTCGAACACCAGGTCCAGCCGCTGCCGCAGTTCCTCCAGCAGCGACGGACTCTGCGAGGGGCACACATCCGGTCCGCATGCCCAGGTATAGACCGTCGCGAAGTACACCCCGGTGAGCACCGCTTCCGCGCGCAGCGGATCCATGTCGGAGCGCATCTCGCCGGCTTCGATGCCCCGGGTGAGGATCTGCGCGGTCATGTCGTGCCAGCGCATCGCCGACTCCTCGGCCGGTGAGAATGCCCGCGACATCAGCTCCACGAGGATGAAACGCGACAGCTCGCGGTCCTCGCTGTACGCCGCCGCCGCGGTGCCGTAGATGCGGTGCAGCTTCTCGCGCACCGGCAGGTCCCCGGCCAGCACCGCACCCAGGTTGGCCTCCACCTCCTCCAGCTGCCGGTCGGAGAAGTAGCCCAGGACGGAGTCCTTCCGGGGGAAGTAGTTGAAGAAAGTGCCCTTGGCCACGTCGGAACGCTCGGTGATGTCGTCGATGGTGGTGGCCTCGAAGCCCTTCTCGCGGAAGAGGTCCACGGCGGCCCTGAAGATGCGCTGGCGGGTTTCGTCCTTCTTGCGCTCGCGCCGGGAAACGTCTGGAATCGTCACGGTAGTGCTCCTGAACTAAGTTCAACTATGGACCATGGTCATATTTCGAGTTGGATCATAAATGACTGAGGTCACTTTGTCAACAAGCTCTACGAGGGGTGTGGGACCGAAGTTTCAGGGGTTTGGACCAGGGGACCAGCCGGACAGGCCGGGGACCAAAATCCGGGATACGCGCAAAATAGAGAAGAAAATTCAGTATCGCACCTGCAGGGGGTCGACAAGAGGGCCGCAGAATATTAGTGTACGGGGGGTTGTGGGATGTCGGGGCCATGCGCCCCGCAACGGGAGGATCGCCGCCGTGAGAGACGCAGTCGCCCTGCTGTGGCCGGAGCTGGATTGGATCCAGGACCACCAGCTCCGGGAGAAGACCCTGCAGACCTGGATCAAGGCCTTCGAGTTCAGTCCCCTCAAGCCCGCCGACCTGCACGCGATTCCGTTCACCCTGCTGGTCCCGAACTGCCCGGTCACCTTCATGGAGCACAAGCGCTGCGTGGTGCACATCGCGCGCAAGTCCGCGGAAGCGATGCAGGAGTTCCTGGGCCGCGCCCTGAAGATCGACATGGACACGGTGATCGCCGGGGCCATCCTGGCCGACGTGGGCAAGGTGATGGAGTACGAGGTGGTGAACGGCAAGGCGAAGCAGAGCGAGCGCGGCGAGTTCGTGCGGCACCCCTTCACCGGCGTGGGCGTGGCCATGATGTGCGGCGTGCCCGACGCGGTGTGCCACATCATCGCCACGCACGCCGGCGAGGGCGACCTGGTGAAGCGCAGCACCGAGGGCTTCATCGTGCACCATGCCGACTTCATGAGCTTTCTGCCCTTCAAGGACCCCAGGAACCTGAAGAAATGACGAGGAGACGATGAGCGCCACCACGGAAGCCGCCGCCAAGAAGGAGACCATCACCGCCGTCATGGCCCGCTGGGCCGCCGGCCTGGAGTTCGCCCACATCCCGCAGGAGTCGGTGTACCAGGCCAAGCGCTACCTGCTGGATTCCGCGGGGTGCGCCCTGGGCGGCTACCGCCAGGACGACACGAAGATCGCGCTCGAGACGCTGGGCGAGCTCGCGGGCACCGGCCCGGCCACCGTCATCGGCACCGGCCAGCGGGTGGACCCGGTGAGCGCCGCGCTCGCCAACGCGCTCATGATCCGCGTGATGGACTACAACGACATCTACTGGCAGGCCGACCCCTCCCACCCCACCGACATCATCCCCGCCGCCATCGCCGGCTGCGAGCGCGCGAAGAGCGACGGCCGCGAGCTGATCGTGGGCATCGTGCTGGGCCACGAGTTCGAGATGCGCCTGTGCGAGGCGGGCGTGCCCGGCGTGCGCGAGTACGGCTGGCACCACGCCACGCTGACCGGGTTCGTCTCCCCCATCGTCGCGGGCCGCGCCATCCGGCTCCCGTGGGAGAAGATCCAGCACGCCATCGGCATCTCCGGCTGCCACTGCTGCTCGCTGGGAGCGGTCACCGCCGGCAAGCTGACCATGATGAAGAACACCGTGGACCCCATGGCCACGCAGCAGGGCGTGTTCGCGGCGCTGCTGGCCGAGCGCGGCTACACCGGCCCCGAGCACGTGATCGACGGCAAGGAGGGGCTGGTCAAGGTGTTCGGGCACGAGTGGAAGCTGGAGGTGCTCACCGACGGACTGGGCACCGACTGGCGGATCCCGCGCTGCGGCATGAAGGCCTTCCCCACCGAGGCGCTCACGCACGCGCCCATCTCCGCCACGCTGGAGATCGTCAAGGAGCACGACCTGAAGCCCGAGCAGGTGGCGAAGGTGCACATCCGCTCCCTGGCGCGCGCGGCCGACATCCTGAGCGATCCCAGCAAGTACGACCCGCGCAACAAGGAGACCGCCGACCACTCGCTGCCCTACGTCATCGCCGCGGCGGTGGCGGAGCGCCAGGTGACGCCGCTCCAGTTCACGGACGCCAAGATCATGGACCCGGTGATCCGCGCGCAGCTGAAGAAGGTGGAAGTGGTGGCCGATCCCGAGGTGGAGAAGCTGTTCCCGAAGCTGCAGCGGGTGATCGTGACCATCCACACCACCGACGGGAAGCAGTACACGCGCCAGCTCGACTATCCCAAGGGCGATCCGCGCAACCCGCTCACCGACTCCGAGATCGAGGAGAAGTTCGACGCGCTGGCCGGGCCGGTGATGACCGACGGCGCGCGCAGAAAGCTCAAGGACGCCATCTGGAGCCTGGAGAAGTGCGGTTCCGTCGCCGAGCTGATGGCCCTGATGAAGGCCGACCGGTAGGCCGGCGCGGGAGGGGTGGCGAGGACATGGGCCAGACATTCGCCGAGAAGATCTGCCAGGCCCACCTGGCGGAAGGTCCGGACCGGCCGCTGCGCGCGGGCGACTTCGTGTCGCTGCGCCCGCGGCACATCATGACCCACGACAACACGTCGGCGGTGATGAAGAAGTTCAAGAGCATCGGCGCGCCTCGCATCCGGGACGCGAGACAGCCGGTGTTCGCGCTGGACCACGACATCCAGAACACCGCCGAGGACAATCTCAGGAAGTACCGCTCCATCGAGGCCTTCGCGAAGGAGCACGGGGTGGACTTCTACCCCGCGGGCACCGGCATCGGCCACCAGCTCATCGTGGAAAAGGGCTACGCCGTGCCGGGCGCGCTGGTGGTGGCATCCGACTCGCACTCCAACACCTACGGCGCGCTGGGCGCGCTGGGCACGCCGGTGGTGCGCACCGACGCCGCCGCGGTGTGGGCCACCGGGGAGTTCTGGTGGCAGATCCCGCGCACGGTGCAGGTGCGCCTCGAAGGGAAGCTGCCGCCGGGCGTGGCCGGCAAGGACGTGATCATCACGCTGTGCGGCCTGTACAACCGCGAGGAGGTGCTCAACGCGGTGGTGGAGTTCGCCGGCCCGGGCGTGGCCAGCCTCTCCATGGACGAGCGCCTGGCCATCGCCAACATGAGCACCGAGTGGGGCGCGCTGGCCGGGGTGTTCCCGGTGGACGCCACCACGATCGCGTACCTGGAAGGCCGCCACGCGCTGCTCAAGGCGCAGGGGGTGGAGCGGTTCACCGCGGCGGACATCGCCGGGTGGAAGCGCAACCCGCCGGCCGCCGACGCGGATGCCGCCTACGCCGCGCGCATCACGCTGGACCTGGCCGAGGTCACGCCGCACGTCTCCGGGCCCGACACGG
Organism: Candidatus Eisenbacteria bacterium; assembly: GCA_016235265.1. NCBI lineage: Bacteria > Candidatus Eiseniibacteriota > Candidatus Eiseniibacteriota bacterium. The sequence goes on along the minus strand of JACRLI010000014.1, from coordinate 250,389 downwards.
TGCAGGTGATGGCGGCGCTGGCCGACGTGGCGCCGAAGAAGGTGGCGATCCACAAGGCCTACCTGATCTCGTGCACCAACTCGCGCCTCTCGGACCTGGAGGCCGCGGCGAAGGTGATCCGCGGGAAGAAGGTGGCCGCGGGCGTGAAGTTCTACGTGGCCGCCGCCAGCGCCGAGGTGCAGGCGGCCGCCGAGAAGAGCGGCGCGTGGGGCACGCTGATGGAGGCCGGGGCCACCGCGCTGCCGGCGAGCTGCGGACCGTGCATCGGCCTGGGCACCGGCCTGCTGGAGGCCGGCGAGGTGGGAATTTCCGCCACCAACCGGAATTTCAAGGGCCGCATGGGCTCGCGCGACGCCCAGTGCTACCTGGCCAGCCCCGAGGTGGTGGCCGCCTCCGCGGCCGCCGGGTTCATCACCGGCGCCGCCGACGCGCCGCGCCGGGCCCTCACCCGCCGCTACGAGGCACTGGCCGCGCCGGCCTCCGGCACGGCCGAGGCCGTGGAGATCCTGCCCGGCTTCCCGGAGAAGCTCTCCGGCCGGCTGGTCTTCGCCCCGCAGGACAACCTCAACACCGACGGCATCTACGGGAAGGACTACACCTACCGCGAGGACATGACCCGCGAAATGATGGCCGAGGTCGTGATGCAGAACTACGACCCCGACTTCGCCAGGAACGCGCGCGCGGGCGACATCCTGGTGGGCGGGTTCAACTTCGGCACCGGCTCCAGCCGCGAGCAGGCCGTGACCGCGCTGCAGGCGAAGGACATCCCGCTGGTGATCGCGGGCAGCTTCTCGCAGACCTACCTGCGCAACGCGTTCAACAACGGCTTCCTGTGCGTGGAGACCCCGGAACTGGTGCGCACCCTGAAGGAAGCCTTCCAGGCCGGGATCGCCGCGAAACAGAAGACGCTGATACCCGGCGATCCGCTGGACATCGACTTCAAGACCGGCGTGATCACCTGGCGCGGCAGGCCCTTCCGGTTCCCGCCGCTGGGCAGCGTGCCGCAGGGGCTGGTGGTGGCCGGCGGCGTGGAGAACCTGGTCCGGAGCAAGATGAAGTAGGTCAGGCATTCAAGCCTGGCGGGAGTTCAGGATCGAGCCGCAGGCCAGGCATGCACGCCTGACCTGCCTGCAAAGTCGCCGGCGGGCACGCGAGCCCGCCCCATGCGGGGAGGATGAGGAGATGGCGCGTCACACGGTGGTCACCATGCCCGGGGACGGCATCGGCAAGACGGTGCTGCCCGAGGCGGTGCGGGTGCTGCAGAAGGTCGGATTCGACGCCGAGTACGTCCACGCGGACATCGGCTGGGACTGCTGGGTGAACGAGGGCAACGCGCTCCCGGAACGCACCATCGAGCTGCTGAAGAAGCACCGGCTGGGGCTGTTCGGAGCCATCACCTCGAAGCCCAGGAAGGCCTCGGAGGCGGAGCTGAAGCCCGAACTGCAGGGCAAGGGCCTCACCTACTTCAGCCCCATCGTGGGCATGCGGCAGAAGTTCAACCTCGACATATGCCTGCGCCCCTGCATCGCCTTCGGCGGCAACCCGCTCAACTTCATCCGCAAGACCGCCGGCGGCGGCTTCGAGGAGCCGCCGGTGAACGCGGTGATCTTCCGCCAGAACACCGAGGGGCTGTACGCGGGCGTGGAGTGGAGCGACCCGCCGGCCGCGGTGCGCGAGGCCCTGGGCTCGCACAAGAAGTTCGCCCCGTTCAAGGACGTGCCGGGCAAGGACCTGGCCATCGCCATCCGCTGCATCACCCGCAAGGCCAGCGAGCGCATCGTGCGCGCGGCATTCGAGTACGCGAAGAGGCACGGGTACAAGATCGTGACCGTGTGCGAGAAGCCCAACGTGCTGCGCGAGACTTCGGGGCTGATCGAGGAAGTGGCCAAGGGCATGGCGCCGGAGTATCCCGGCATCAAGCTCAGCACCGACAACATCGACGCCATGATGATGTGGCTCACCAAGAACCCCGAACACTACGGCGTGGTGGTGGCCAGCAACCTGTTCGGCGACATCGTCTCCGACGCGTTCGCCGGCCTGGTGGGCGGGCTGGGCTTCGCCTCCTCCGCCAACATCGGCGACGAGGTGGCGGTGTTCGAGCCCACGCATGGCTCCGCACCCAAGTACCAGGAGCTGAATCCGTCCATCGTGAACCCCATCGCCATGATCCTCTCCGCCGCGCTGATGCTCGACCACGTGGGCGAGGAGGCCCGCGCGAAGAAGGTGCGCGACGCCGTGGCGGCGGTGGTGAAGGAGGGCAAGGTGCGCACCTACGACATGATGCGCCTGCCCGGAGGCGCGGAGGCGCTCACGAAGGGCGCCGCCTCCACCCGGCAGCTGACCGACGCGATCCTGGCGCACTTGTAGGGCAGGCATTCATGCCTGCCAAAGATCCGCTCGTACCCCGGCAGGCATGAGTGCTTGCCCTACCTCCTCACGGACAGGGGGCCGACGCATGAAACCCACGAAGACCCGCAAGGGTGCAGGCCGCGTTCGCCGGGATCCGCCGACGGCCGCGGGCGGCGCGGCCGTCCGCTGCGGCGAGGCCGGCCGCATGGGCGAATCGGTCCGCTCCGACCTGCACGTCACGATCGAGCCGCGCCCGAGCGGCGGGATCGAGATCGAGCTGCGATCCAAGGTGGAGGTCTACTACGGCGAGAACATCCGCCGGCAGGCCACCGCCACGCTCGGGCAACTCGGTGTGGCCCACGCGAAGGTGGTCCTCCGCGACGCCGGCGCGCTGCCGTGGACCATTGATGCGCGCCTGGAGGCCGCCGCACGCCGCGCGGGACTGGGCGCCGGCAGGCGTGCGCTGCCCACCGCAGTGGCGCGGCCCGGGCCGGGCGCGCGCGACCGCCTGCGCCGCTCGCGTCTCTACCTTCCGGGCAACGAGCCCAAGTTCATGGCCAACGCCGGGCTGTACCACGCCGACGCCGTGATCCTGGACCTCGAGGACTCGGTGCACCCCGCGGAGAAGGACGCCGCACGGGTGCTGGTGCGCAACGCGCTCCGCGCCGTGGACTTCGGCCCCGGCGAGCGCATGGTGCGCATCAACCAGCTCCCCCTGGGACTCGAGGACCTGGACGAGGTGATCCCCGAGCAGCCGGACCTGGTCCTGATCCCCAAGGTGGAGTCCGCGAAACAGGTGGAGGCGGTGGACCGCCGCATCCGCGCCATCCGGAAGCGTGACGGCCTGAAGCGCCCCGTCTGGCTGATGCCCATCCTGGAGTCCGCGCTGGGCATCGAGCACGCGTTCGGAATCGCCACCGCATCCGACCTGGTGGTGGCACTCACCATCGGCCTCGAGGACTACACCGCCGACATGGGGGTGGTGAAGACGCGGGAGGGTGAGGAGAGTCGCTGGGCGCGCCTGCGGATGCTGAACGCAGCGAGGGCCGCGGGCCTGCAGGCCATCGACTCGGTGTACGGCGACATCGGCGACCTGGACGGCCTGCGCGCGTGGGCCGGGTCCGCCCGCGCCCTCGGCTTCGAGGGCATGGGCTGCGTGCACCCGCGCCAGATTGACGTCATCCACCAGGCCTTCGCGCCCACGCCGGCCGAGATCGAGAAGGCGCTGCGCATCGTGGCGGCTTTCGAGGACGCACAAGCGAAGGGCCTGGGAGTGATCAGCCTCGGTTCCAAGATGATCGACCCGCCGGTGGTGAACCGCGCCCTCAAGCTGGTGAAACAGGCGCGCGCCATGGGCCTCGCACCCGGGGCGGAGGTGAAGAAGTGAGCGCGAAGCAGATGGACCTGGTGCGCAACGCCGCCGGCCGGCTGGTCCCCGCGGTGGTGAACGGGCACGCGCAGGCGCCCTTTGCGGGGGTCGGCGGGCACGCCGCCACCGGCCGCAAGGCCGCCCCGCCGGTCCGCCGCGCCACCGACTATCCGGACGACGGTGACAAGCGGGTGAAGGACCTCGCCACCGCGCTGAAGAAGTGCGGCCTGAAGAGCGGCATGACCATCTCCAACCACCATCACCTGCGCAACGGCGACATCGTGGCGCTGCAGGCCCTGCAGGCCGCCGCCAAGCTCGGGGTGAAGGACCTCCTGTGGTTCCCGTCCGCCTCGTTCCCCTGCCAGGCTCCGGTGATCGAGCTGATGGAGAAGGGCGTGGTGCACCACATCGAGGGCAGCATGAACGGCCCGCTGGGCGACTACTGCACCCAGGGCCGCATGCGCGGACTGGGCGTGCTGCGCTCCCATGGCGGCCGTTTCCAGGCCATCCAGGACGGCGAGGTGCACGTGGACGTCGCGGTGATCGCCGCGCCCACGGCGGACCCCTTCGGCAACGCCGACGGATCGCACGGCCGCTCCGCGTGCGGCTCGCTGGGCTTCGCGCTGGCCGACTCCATGTACGCCGACCGGGTGATCGTGGTCACCGACAACCTGGTGCCGTTCCCGTGCATTCCCTGGCAGATCCAGGGCAACCACGTGGACTACGTGGTGGAGGTGCCGTCCATCGGCGATCCCTCGAAGATCGTGAGCGGCACCACCGAGATCACGAAGAGTCCCGACCGGCTGCTCATCGCCGAGTACATCGCGCGGTTCGTGCGCGAGTCCGGCATCATGAAGAACGGGTTCTCGTTCCAGGCCGGCAGCGGCGGCATCGCGCTGGCGTTCGTGGCCTACCTCAGGGACATGATGCGCGCCGCCGGGGTGAAGGCCCGCTTCGTGCGCGGCGGCTCGACGAAGTACCTGGTGGAGCTGCTGCAGGAGGGCCTGACCGACTACATCCTGGACGGCCAGACCTTCGACCTGGACGCGGTGAAGTCCATCGCCTCCGACCCGCGCCACGTGGCCACCAGCCCGTTCACCTCCTACAACGACCACGGCAAGGGCAACTTCGCGCAAATGGTGGACGTGGCGGTGCTGGGCGCCACGGAAGTGGACGTGAACTTCAACGCCAACGTGGTGACCCACTCCGACGGCCGGCTGCTGCACGGCATCGGCGGATGGCAGAACTGCCTGCACGGGGGCTGCTCCATCCTGGCCGTTCCCAGCTTCCGCGACCGCATCCCGGTGATCGTGGACAAGGTCACCACGCTGACCGGCCCGGGCGACCTCGTTGACGTGATCGTCACCGAGCGGGGCATCGCCATCAACCCGCTGCGCACGGACCTGCTGGACGCCACCCGGGGCTCGGGCCTGCCCATCAAGCCCATCCGCCAGCTCAAGAAGGAGATCGAGGCCATCTGCGGCGGGCCGCCGGCTCGCCCAAGGCTCACGAAGCAACCCGTGGCGGTGGTGAAGTGGGTGGACGGGACGGTTCTGGACACGGTGTGGGGGGTGGAGAAGTAGGCGCGACGGGCGCGGGCGTCAGGGGGACGCCCGCATTTCCCCCTCCAAGGAAGGCGGACAGCATGGACCGCGGCAACACCCGGGCCCTGTGGGGATGGATCCCTTCGCTCTACCTCGCCGAGGGCCTGCCCTACGTGGTGGTGATGACCGTCTCGGTCATCATGTACAAGGGCTTCGGGGTCTCCAACACCGACATCGCGCTGTACACCAGCTGGCTGTACCTGCCGTGGGTGATCAAGCCGCTGTGGTCCCCGGTGGTGGACCTGCTGGCCACCCGCCGGCGCTGGATCTGGGCGATGCAGCTGCTGATCGGCGCCGGCCTCGCGGGCGTGGCGCTGGTGCTGCCCGGCCCCGGGTACTTCCGCGCCACGCTGGCCTTCTTCTGGCTGGTGGCCTTCAACTCCGCGACCCACGACATCGCCGCCGACGGATTCTACCTGCTGGCCACCAACGAGCGGCAGCAGGCGCTGTTCATCGGCGTGCGCACCATGTTCTACCGCATCGCCACCATCGCGGGACAGGGGCTGCTGGTGGTGCTGGCGGGCACGTTGCAGGCGCGCACCGGGAATCCGCGCTTCGCCTGGACCGTGGCCATGGGCTCGCTTGCCGTGCTGTTCGCGCTGTTCGGGCTGTGGCACCGCTGGGTGCTGCCGCGCCCGGAAGCGGACCGGCCGGGGAACGCGCGCGAGATCCCGCACTTCGTGGCCGAGTTCCTGGCCACCTTCGGGGCGTTCTTCCGCAAGCCGGGGATCGTGACGCTGACGTTGTTCCTGCTGCTGTACCGCCTGGGCGAGGCCCAGCTGGTGAAGATGGCCGCGCCCTTCCTGCTGGACGCCCGCGCGGTGGGCGGGCTGGGCCTCGACACGGCGCAGGTGGGGATCATCTACGGCACCATCGGCATCCTGGCGCTCACCCTGGGCGGCATCCTCGGCGGGTGGGTGATCGCGCGCCACGGGCTCAAGGCGTGGCTGTGGCCGATGCTCTTCGCGATCCACCTGCCCGACGTGGCGTTCATCTACCTCGCGTATGCCCAGCCCGCGAGCCTGCTGCTGGTGCAGGCGTGCGTGGCGGTGGAGCAGTTCGGCTACGGCTTCGGATTCACCGCGTATCTCATGTACATGATCCACATCGCCCGCGGCGAGCACCGCACCGCGCACTATGCGATCTGCACCGGGTTCATGGCCCTGGGCATGATGCTGCCCGGCATGTGGAGCGGGTGGTTGCAGGACCACATCGGCTACCGCCACTTCTTCACCTGGGTGGTGGTGGCGACGGTGCCGAGCTTTCTGGTGGCGCTGCGCATCCCGCTGGAGGCGGGCTTCGGCCGGCAGGGCGGGGAGACGGATCCGCCGCGAGAGTGACCGCCGGTCGCCGGAGGGCCGCGTGCATGCGGGTCCCCCCGCGTTCACCCCAGATTCGCGGCCAGCCTTCGAATGGTGCTGATCCCCCGGAACGTCGCCCGCACCCGCAGCGCCCGCTCCATGGACACATTGTTGAATGTGGACTGGCTCTGCCCCATCCGGCACAGCCAGTAGACTTCGCGCCCGTGGACATGGAACGCGTCCATGGCCGTGGTGTAGCCCAGGAGCTTTGCCTGCGCTTCACGGCCCAGGGGCTCGGACAGGAAACCCACGTTGAACGCCACGGCGGCCTTCATTTTCGAAGCCGGGAACGCCTGGTGCTCCGCCACCGCGGCCACCTCCGCGTCCGTGCGCAGGAACGTGGCCACCTCGTAGCCCAGTTCCCCGAGCAGCAGCGCCTCGATGCGCCGTTCCAGCGCGGGTGCAGACCGCGAGGCGGTCTCGAAGATCACATTGCCACTGGCGATGTAGGTCTCCACCCGCGCGAGCCCCAGGGACTCGAACAAGCCGCGGAGGCGGTCCATCTTCACCGTGTGGCCGCCGACATTGATGGCCCTGAGGAAGGCGACGTAGCGGGGCATGGGTGGGGTCCTCCGGGCGGCTGGCGGCAGGGGTGGCGCGACTTCGGTGGCGCAGTGCGGCGCTTCAGCGAGTCAGCGTGCGCTCAATTCTCCGGTCCGGCACCAGCCACATCACCGCCACCAGCACGTAGATCGCGAAGGACAGCAGGGCGCTGACGAAGGCGAGCGCCACCGCGGCGGCGTACATCACCATCGAGACCCGGCCCTTCATGTCCGCCCCTATGGCCGCGGCCAGCGTGGAATCCGCGCCGTGCAGGCCGATCAGGGTGCGCGCGAGGATGAAGTAGGCCACCGCAGCGAGCAGGAGGACGAGCCCGTAGAGCGCCACCGGCCACGGCGCAAGACCGCTCACCCCCATCCAGGACGTGCCAAAGGGGATCAGCGAGAGCCAGAAGAGCAGGTGCAGGTTGGCCCACAGCACGCGCCCGTCCACGCGCTCGATGGCCTGCAGCATGTGGTGGTGGTTGTTCCAGTAGATGCCCAGGTACAGGAAGCTCATCGTGTAGCACAGGATCGTGGGGAGCAGCGGCCGCAGCGCCGCGAGCCCCGTCCCGCGCGGCACCGCCAGCCCCAGCACCATGATGGTGATCAGGATGGCGATCACGCCGTCGCTGAAGGCCTCCAGGCGCCCCTTGTCCATCGATTGCTCCTCTCCCCGGGGGTCCCCGGGCTCCCCGCAGACGTCTCCGCGCCCCCTCCTCGGTCCAGAGTAGTTGGATGCGCCGCCCCGGGAAGTTGTCCGGGAATTGTCGGCCGCCTGCGCCAGGACCGATGATCCGGGCGCGGCGAGGCCGGGAAGTGAAGTGCCGGGCGCGGGGCGCCCGGCACGTGGCGATGCGGTCCACGCGGGGCGGGCGCTCGTGCCTGGCCGGCAGGGCGCCCCGCGCGCTCACTCGGCCGGCTCGGCCTCCTTCGCCTCGCCGGCCTTCTTGAGCTTGCGGATGCTGTTGGAGCGGCACCTCGGGCAGCCGCGCTCTCGGTCCTCCCCCTCCTCCACCGGGTCCTCGTACTCGTGCCCGCACATCATGCAGCGGAACTTTCCCATCGTCGTGGCCATGTCCCGGCTCCCGTAGGCGAAACGTCAGCTCCCGGCGGTCACGGCAAGAGTGGGCCGCCGGACCTTGGGCTTGAACGCGGTGCGCGAGTGCTCGATCTCCTCCGCGGTGACGGTGCGGCGGATGTCCTCGAGCTGGCGCATCACCTTCGCGTACTTCTGGCCCTCGGCGGCGCTGATCCACTCGAGCTGCAGCCGCTCCGGGCGCACCCCGGCCTTCTCCAGCTTGTTCCACAGGCTCTGCACGCGCTTCACCGTCTGGCGGTTGGCGTTGATGTAGTGGCAGTCGGCGTAGTGGCAGCCCGACACCAGCACCACCGGCGCCCCGCACCGGAAGGCCTCCAGCACCATCTCCTCCGACACCCGCGCGGAGCACATGGTGCGCACCACGCGGTTGGAGGCCGGGTACTGCATGCGCGAGATCCCGGCCATGTCCGCGCCGGCGTACGAGCACCAGTTGCACGCGAACACCAGTACCTTCTCCTGCGGGTCGTCCGCCAGCAGGCCGCGCACCTGGGCCAGGATCTGGTCGTCGGTGAAGTGGCGCATGGTGATCGCGCCCGGCTTGCACTGGGCCGCGCACGAACCGCACCCCGCGCAGGCGGCTTCCACCACCACCGCCGGGCGGCCCTTGGTCCACTGGATGGCCGAGAACGGGCAGATGCGCGCGCACACGCCGCAGCTGGAGCAGGCCGCCTCGTCAATGCGGCTGGTGATGGCCTCGATGGTCACCTTGCCCGCCTGCAGCAGCGAGCCGGCCCGCGACGACGCCGCTCCCGCCTGGCACACCGAGTCCTTGATGTCCTTGGGCGATTCGCACATCCCGGCGAAGTACACGCCGCGGGTCGGGGCGTCCACCGGCCGCAGCTTGGGGTGGGCTTCCATGAAGAAACCGTCGGCGGTCTTCGAGAGGGTCAGGAACCCGGCGATCTTCTTGAGATCCGCCGGCGGCTCCAGGCCGACCGAGAGCACCACCATGTCCAGCTCGTGGCGCTCCAGGCGGCCGGAAGTGGTGTTCTCCACGGTCAGGATCAGGTTGCCGGTCCCGGGATCCTCCTGGATCTCCCCGGGCAGGCCGCGCACGTAGCGCACGCCGGCCTCCTTGGAGCGCTGGAACATGTCCTCGAAGGACTTCCCGAACGCCCGGATATCCTGGTAGAACACCACGCTCCGGGTGTCGGGATAGTGGTCCGCCAGCAGCAGCGTGTCCTTGACCGTGTTCATGCAGCAGATGTTCGAGCACCACGGCCGGTGGTTCTTCGGATTGCGCGATCCGACGCACTGGATGAACCCGATGCGCCTGGGCCGCTCCTGGTCGCCGGGCCGCATGAAGTGACCCTCGGTGGGGCCGCCGGCGCAGATCAGCCGCTCGAACTCCATCGAGGTGATCACGTTCTCGAAGCGCGTGTAGCCGTAGTCGTCGAGCTCGGTGGGATCGTAGACGTCCGCCCCGATGGCCACGATCACGGCCCCCACCTGGCGGGTCACGATCTCGTCGCGGCCGTCGTAGTCGATGGCCTTCTTCTCGCAGACCTCGGCGCACTTGCCGCACGCGACCGGGTTGTTCCCCAGGCAGTTCTCCATGTCCAGGATGTACACGCTGGGCACGGCCTGCGGGAATGGGATGTGGATCGCCCGGCGGGACGAGAGACCCATCTGGTAGGCGTCCGGCACCACCACGGGGCACACCTTGGCGCACTCGCCGCAGGCGTTGCACACCGCGGCGTCCACGTAGCGGGCCTTCTTCCGGATCCGGACGGTGAAGTCGCCCACGTACCCGGAGATGCTCTCGATTTCGCTGAAGGTCAGAAGTTCGATGTTTCGATGCCGACCGGCATCGAGGGCCTTAGGCCCGAGTATTCATATGGAGCAATCCATCGTGGGATAGGTCTTGTCCAGCTGGGCCATGATCCCGCCGATGGAGGCCTGCTTCTCGACCAGCACCACCTTGTGACCCGCGTCCGCCAGCTCCAGCGCGGCCTCGATGCCGGTCACCCCGCCCCCGATCACCAGCGCCCGCTGCGCGACCGGGATGGACATCTCCTCCTGCGGCTGCAGCAGCCGCGCCTTGGCCACCGCGCTGGCCATCAGGTCCTTGGCCTTGGCCGTGGCGGCGGCGACGTTCCCGGGGTGCACCCACGAGCAGTGCTCGCGGAGATTGGCCATCTCCATGAGATATGGGTTCAGGCCGGCGTCGAGCACGCACTGCCGGAAGGTGGGCTCGTGCTGCCTCGGGGTGCACGAGGCCACCACCACGCGGTTGAGCCGGTGCTCGCGGATCGCGTTGCGGATCTCGTTCTGGCCCGGCTCGGCGCAGGTGTAGCGGTTGCGCACCACGCACACCACGTCGGGGAGCGTCTTCGCGTGCTCGGCGACCGCGGCGCAGTCCACGGCGCCGAGGATGTTCGAGCCGCAATCACAGACGAAGACCCCGACGCGGATTCCGTCGCGGGCACCTTCATCCGCGTGATGTTGGATCATTCCGACGCCTCCTTCCCGGTGTGTGCGGCGGCCCGCGCCAGCGACCCGGCCACCAGTTCCGACAGGTCCATCATCCGGATCCCGCCCGCCTCCTGCACATCCGGGTCCCGCATGGCGCAGGCGAAGTGGATGCGGCACTTGGGGCAGGCCGTGACCAGGGTGTCCGCGCCCGTGGCGCGCGCTTCGGCGATGCGGTCCGCCTGGATCTCCTTCGTGTGGCGGTCACAGTGGGTCCACGTCCCCCCGGCGCAGCAGATCGCCCGGCGCCCGGAGCGGGGCATTTCCACGAGTTCCACGCCCGGCATCGCGGCGAGGACCTGGCGGGGCGCGTCGTACACGCCGGCGTGGCGGCCCAGGCGGCACGGGTCCTGGAACGTGACGCGACGGGGCGGACCCTCCTTCCACTCGAGCTCCGGCAGCCGCTGCGCCAGGTACTCGGACAGGTGCAGCACCTTCGGCGCCCCGCCGCCCTGGAATGGCGGGTAGTCCAGCCGCCAGGTGCGCAGGCACTCGGCGCAGGCGGTCACCAGCGTGTGGGCGCCGCTGTCGGCCAGCAGTTGCACGTTGTGCCGGGCCAGGGCTTCGAAGCCCTGCCGGTCTCCGTTCCACAGCAGGTCGTGGCCGCAGCAGCGCTCCCTGGCGGAAACCACCGGGACCACACCCAGCCGGTTCAGGACGCGCACGGCCGCCACGTTCGCGTCCGGGCCGCCGGCGGAAAGCTCGGGGAAGAAGGCGTCCAGGTGGCCGGCGCAGCCGGCCCAGAAGAACACGTCGCCCTTCTCCGGCTCGGTGCGCAGGTCCGGCTCCAGCCATCCGAGGCGATCCTGTTCCGCGCCGTTGCGGGCCATGATGCGCATGCAGGACTGCATGGCCCCGCCGTGCGGACAGGCCTCGATGGACTCGGGCTCCGCCAGCTCCCGCACGCCCCGCACCAGGTCCAGGAACTGCACTCCCTGCGGACAGCGCAGGTCGCACGAGCCGCACGTGAGGCAGCGCCGGATTCCCACGCCCCTGCCCTCCAGCTCCTCCTCCAGGCTCTGGCACGCGATGGAGCGCACGTGATACCCGCCGGTCGCCGCCAGCGGGCAGACCGAGGTGCACTTGCCGCACTCGGCGCACACCGCGGCCCGGGTGGACCGGCGCAGTTCGGCGAGGGCCTGGGCGAGTTCCATCATTCGCCTCCTCCGCGGCTCGCCGCGCCCGGCTGCGGGCGCGGCGCCGCCTCGCCGTGGGTCATGGCGGCCACCGGCGGCCCCAGCGGATCCCGGGCGCGACGTTCGGACTCCTCCCACACCACCAGGTCGGCGGGCGCACCCAGGAGCTTCAGCATCGCCCGCGCCCGCTCCAGCTCCTGCGCCGCCAGCCCCGCGCCCTGGCCGAAGCGGCACCGATCGAGGCTGCACCCCGCGACCATCACCCTGCGGGCACCCAGCCGGTAGAGATCCAGGAGCATCCCCACATCCACCTGGCCCACGCACTGAAAGCGGATCACTTCCACCCGCGTCCCGGGCTGCGCGAGCCGCCCCTCGAGCCCCCCGGCCCGTCGCTGGCAGGCCAGGACCACGTGGACTCCAGGGGCGGACCCGTCGGCCCCGGGGTGGAACGCGTCCTCGAGACGCGAGCCCCACCACTGCGGAGAGAGCGCGCTGGGCCGGGCCGCCTTGGTGGGACAGACCGTCGCGCACAGGTTGCACCCCCGGCACAGCGCCTGCTCGATCCGCGCGGTCCCGGCGCGTCCCGGGGAGGCCTCCAAGTGCACCGCCTTGAACGGACACACATCCACGCACCGCGCGCACCCCCGGCACAGGTTCGCCTCGATGCGCGTCCGGACCGGACGCAGGTGTACGCGCTCCATGTCCGAAAGCCGGATCTCGGGGAGCGTGCCGGGCCGGAGCACCTGCAGCAGCCACCCGGGCGTGGCGGACGCCGAATCCAGGGCCATGGCCACGTTGCCCGGCGCGCGCACCAGGGCCGAGCGTCCGGTGCCATTGCCGTTGGGGGATTGCGCCCGAACCATGATGTGCCGCCGCTGGCAGGTGGGTGCGCACACCCGGCAGTCTCCACACGGGCCGCAGCGCAGGCAGCGGCGGGCCTCGGCCACCGCGTCCTCGATCTCGAAGGCCGCCTCCACCTCGCCGAACTCACGGCCCGGCGCCGGCAGCTCCTGCGCGGGGTGCAGACGCGCCGCGCGGATCGGGGGCTGGTCCGGGAGTTCGTACTCCGCCGCCGCGGCCCGCTCGGGACGCTCCTCGCGGATGTCGGGCCGCCCCTCCTCGATGTGGTGGCGGATGGATTCCGCGGCGCGGTGGCCCGCGGCGATGGCTTCGATCACCGTGGCCGGGCCGGTCACCACGTCGCCCGCGGCGAACACGCCGGGCAGGGCGGTCAGGGCGGTGCGCTCGTCGATGGGGAGCCGGCCGCCCTTCGACGCCCGCTCGCGGTCGGCCGGGTCGAGAAAATCGAGATCGGCCTCCTGCCCCACCGCCGCCAACACCCGGTCGGCCTGCACCACGAACTCGCTGCCGGGAATGAGAATCGGGCGGCGGCGACCGCTGCCGTCCGGCTCGCCCAGGCCCACCTTCATGCACTCCAGGCCCGCCAGGCGCTGCCCCTCGAGCAGCACCCGCGAGGGCGCCACCAGGAAGCTGAAGTTCACCCCTTCCCGTTCCGCCGCCTCGATCTCGTAGCGGCTGGCCAGCAGCTCCTCGCGGTACCGCCGGTAGACGACTTCCACCGATTTGGCTCCCAGCCGCAGCGCGGTGCGCGCGGCCTCCACCGCCGTGGATCCACCGCCGATGACCACCACGCGATTGCCGGGGAAGGTGCGGCTGCCGGAATTGACGCGCCTGAGGAAGCGCAGCGCGTCCTCGACCACCGGGCAGCTCTCTTCGCCGGGCACGGAGAGCGGGCGGCCGATCTGGGCGCCGACGGCCAGCAGCGTGGCGCTGTAGCCGTCGCGCCGGAGGCCCTCGAGGTCCAGGTCCCGGCCCAGGCGCATGCCGGTGCGGATCTCCACGCCGGCCCGCTGCAGCACGCCGATCTCGGCGTCCAGCACGCCGGGCGGAAGGCGGTAGTCGGCGATCCCGTAGCGCAGCATGCCGCCCGGCTCGGAGTCGGCCTCGAAGACGGTGACGGGGTAGCCCGCCAGGGCCAGGTCGTAGGCGGCGGTCAGGCCGGCGGGGCCGGACCCGACGATCGCCACGCGGCCGGACCGCGTGGGACCTGGCGGCGGCGCGGGCCGCGGAAAGTCCCGCTCCCGGTCGGCGACCACGCGCTTGAGCGCGCGGATGGCGATCGGCTCGTCGGAGTGGCCGCGCTTGCAGGCGTTCTCACATGGATGGTGGCACACGCGCCCGCAGATGCCGGGCAGCGGGCACCGCCGGCGCACCACTTCCAGGGCCTCGGCGAAGCGCCGCTCGGCGATCAGCGAGACATAGGCCTTGACGTTGATGCCCGCGGGGCAGGCCGCGGTGCACGGCGAGGGGTCGATGGCCCGCACCGGGAGCGGCTCGGACTGCAGCGTGGGCACCAGCAGCCCCCGCCCCTGCAATTCCAGCGCGCCGGCGGCCCACGGCGCCGCGTTGCCATTCATCGCGCCGCCCCCGGCTCCGCGGGGATCCCGGCCGGAGCGTCGGCGTACCGCACCCCCGTCTCGAAGGCCTTCAGGTTGAGCTCCTCGGTCCCGGAGGGCACCGACAACCGCAGCGCCTCGCGCATCGCGTCCAGGGGCACCAGTCCCGTGGTGGCGGCGAAGAAGCCCAGCATCACCATGTTCCCCACCAGCCGCCGCCCCAGGCCCTCGGCGATGCGCGTGGACGGGATGCCGCGCGCGGCCTGGCCCGGGGCGACGACCGGGTCCACCAGGTCGCTCTCGTAGACCAGCATCCCGTCGTCCTCGAGCTCGGCCAGGTACTTGGAGCAGCCGTCCGAGGACAGCGCCACCAGCACGTCGGTCCGCCGCACGTAGGGATAGAGGACTTCCTCGTCCGAGAGCACCAGCGTGGCGCTGCAGGTGGAGCCGCGGGCCTCGGGCCCGAAGCTCTGGATCATGGTCGAGTGCCCGCCGGCGTGCACCGACCAGGCGCGGCCGATGATGTAGCCGATGAGCACCGCGCCCTGGCCGCCGAAGCCGGTGATGCGGATCTCAGTCCTCTCCACGGATCCATCCCCCTTCCGGAGGCATGGGGACGTACTTCTCCCCCAGCACCGAGCGGAAGTGCGAGTGCATCATCTCCAGGTACGTCGGGCGCTCCTCGTCCACGAACTTCCCGCACAGGATGCGCTGCTGGTAGTCGATGTCGGCCTCGCGGGTGTCGGCCCCGTGCCGCACCTCCGCGCTGTCGTGGTAGAAGCGCATCAGGTCCAGGCCGCTGCCCAGCTTGTTGAGGCGCGCGTACAGGGTGGAGCAGGGCGCGATCACCTCGATGAAGCGGAACCCCTTCCGGCCGATCGCCTCGGCGAAGGCCGAGGTCAGCTGGCGCACGTGCAGGCAGGTCCAGCGGGCCACGTAGGTGGCGCCGCAGCTGGCAGCCAGGTGCGGGAGGTTGAACGGCCGCTCGTAGCTCCCGAAGGGCATGGTGGAGGAGTGCGCGGTGAGCGGCGTGGTGGGCGCGTTCTGCCCGCCGGTCATTCCATAGATGAAGTTGTTCACCAGCACCACCAGCAGGTCCATGTTGCGCCGCGCGGCGTGGATGAAGTGGTTGCCGCCGATCCCCATCAGGTCACCGTCCCCGGAGAACACGGTGACCATCAGCTCCGGCCGCGCCAGCTTCAGCCCGGTGGCGAAGGGCAGCGCCCGCCCGTGGGTGGAGTGGAAGCTGTCCAGCTTCACATAGCCGGCGACGCGCCCGGTGCAGCCGATGCCGGAGACCACGCTCACCTTGTCCAGGTCCACGCCGGTCTTCTCCAGGGCGCTGGCGTAGCACTTCACCACGGTCCCGATGCCGCAGGTGGGACACCAGATGTGGGGCATCCGGTCCATGCGGATGAACGGTGAAATCGGGTGGACCGGCTCGTCCGTGAGGGCCACTTCGGGCAGGATGCTCATTCCGCCGCCTTCCGGATCGCGTCGCAGATGGCCTCCGGTTCGTGCACCGCGCCGCCCGCGTGCGGCACGCACACGACGGCGGCCTTCCCGGCGGCGCACCGCTCGACCTCCAGGGCCATCTGTCCCAGGTTGATCTCGGGCACCACGAACGCCTTCACCTTCGCGGCGAGCCTGCGGATGCGCTCCTCGGGGAAGGGCCACGCCACGATCAGGCGCAGGCTGCCGACCTTCACGCCCGCCTTGCGGGCCATCAGCATGCCCATGCGCGCCACGCGGGAGGTGATGCCGTAACTGACCACCACCACCCGGGCGCCGGCGAGGTCCTCCTCCTCCACCATGCTGATGTCGTCGACGTGGGAGCGGATCTTGTCCGTAAGCCGGCGCACCGCGCGCTCGTGGCAGGCGATGGTCATGTCGGGGTAGCCGCGCTCGTCGTGGGTGAGCCCGGTGGCGTGGAAGCGGTAGCCGTCGCCGGCGCGGGCGAACTCGGGCACCATGCTGCCGTTGGTTTCATACGGCTTGAACTCCCCCGGAGGCCGGCTCGTGAGCCGCCTCGGCACAACCTGGATGTCCGCGGCGGGCGGGATGACCACCTTCTCGGTCATGTGGCCGACGCACTCGTCCATCATGATCAGCACCGGAACGCGGTACGTTTCGGAGAGATTGAAGGCGTGGACGGTCAGGTCGAAGGCTTCCTGGGGCGACCGCGGGCACAGGGCGATGAGTTGGTAGTCGCCGTGGGAGCCCCACCGCGCCTGCATCATGTCGGCCTGGCCGACCATGGTGGGCAGCCCGGTGGAGGGCCCGGCCCGCTGGACGTTCACCACCACGCACGGGGTCTCCATCATCGCCGCCAGCCCGATGTTCTCCATCATCAGGCTGAAGCCCGGCCCGCTGGTGACGGTCATGGACTTGGTGCCGGTCCACGAGGCCCCCACCACGGCGGCCATGCTCGCCAGCTCGTCCTCCATCTGGATGAAGGTTCCGCCGATGGTCGGGAAGCGGCGCGACATTCGCTCCACCACCTCGGTGGACGGAGTGATGGGGTAGCCCGCCACGAAGCGGCAGCCCGCGGCCAGGGCCCCCTCGCCGCACGCGAAGTCGCCGTCGAGATAGTGGGTCCCAGTGAGGACCCCGCGCGGGTCGGCCTTCACTTCCCCTCCTTCCGCCACGGGTTCCCGTCGGCGTCCGCCATGCCGCGGGGCACCCCCCCACGCGCGACCGGCCCGGGCGCCCCGGCTGCCAGGGGCTCCAGCTCCAGCACGCTGAATATGGCGAAGTCGGGACAGATCATCTCGCACAGGTTGCAGTTCACGCACGCGCCGGGCTTGACCACCTCCGGCGGGTGGTAGCCCTTGCGGTTGAACCCGGCGGCCTCCCGCAGCACGTCGCGCGGGCAGTACTCGATGCAGAATCCGCAGCCCTTGCAGCGCTCGGCAACGATCACCACGTGACCGTGCGGGCTTCGGACTCTTCCGGAATCCAGGGGCGTACGCCAGGTTCTCATCGTGCGCGCTCCCGGCCGCAGGTCACGCCACGCCCTCGGCCCTGACCGCGTGGAGCGGGGAGCGCCGGGAGGTGCGAAGGCAGGCGGGTGGATTGGACCGGCGCAGGGCGTGGGGATGGGCCGCTCCGGGTGGGAGCGGCTCACGCTGCACGATCTCGGGACGGGTGCTGGGGAAGGTCAGGCGGGCACGGGGAGGCTGCGGAAGAAGCCCTCTCTTCCGCGGCGGAAGATCGGTTCCGGGACTTCCCGGAGACGAGGCACCTGCAGCCAGCAAGGTGGGCATCTGCCAATTCCCCGAAGGTCAATGGGTTCAGCGCATGACCCGTGGGAAGAAGCGTAGCCGCAGCGGGACGGGGTGTCAATCATCCGTTGGTGCGTTTCGGCGCCGGGGAGGGGCGGGCAGGTCCCGGGTGGGCCATGGGGCCCGACCCGGCGGCTATTCCCCCGGCCCGTCCGGGGCCCGGGACACCCAGCGCGGAGCGGAATCGGTGGCCTGGCGCAGTATCAGGTTGAGCTGGGCGGCGTGATGCTGGACGTGGCGGAGGTTATACAGATGCAGTTCCGCCACGTTCATATTCCGCCGCTCGATCCCGCAGCGCGCCGCGGCGCCCTCCGGCGTGAGCGCCCCGATCGCCTCGCGGCACTTCCGGCGGCCGGATGCGAGGTAGGCGAGCAGTTCCTCCTTTGTGTACGGACGCTCCGGCATCAGCCCCGCGGGATCCATCTCGTCCAGCGTGTACGGGGGTGGCGGGGCGAAGCCCTCCTCCCTGCCGTACAGGTAGTAGTCCAGCCAGAAGAGCGTGTGGAAGGCGACATACCAGAATTCCGGCTGCCGGGTGCGGTCCGCCCACAGCGCGTCCGGGCAGGCCCGCATGGCGTTGCCGAGCATGTCGATGGACGCGCCGAACTGGCTCCAGAGCAGTTCGCGGAACGCCTCGAAGGCGAAGCCGCCCGCCCCGGCGGGACCGCCCCCGCCGGACATCCCGCCCCCGCCTACCTCGGCCACAGCCAACCGAGGAAGCCGGCCGTCACCAGGGCGTAGATGAGCGCGTCCATGCTGGACACGATCGTGGCGCGCAGGGAGCGGCGGTACCAGATGCTCATCGGCCACAGCGCCAGCGCGTGCCCGATGAACGCCGTGGCGCCCGCGATGCGGAAGACGCGCAGGTATGGCGTGCCGAACGGGAGCGCGCGGCCGGTCACGTAGGCCACCAGCACGGTGGCGATCACCACGTACAGGAACCACAGGGCCATGCTGCTGCCCATGTTGAACGGGCCCGGGGGCATCACCGTGAACATCATCACCGGGCCGTCGCTCAGCTTCTTCTTGAACTCGGGGGACTTCATCTCCTCCATGCTGCCCGCGCGCGGCAGCATGTAGTCGCCCGGGGGCAGGGCCAGCGGGCGGAGGGCCTCCATCATCCTGTCTTCGTTGGGGACCTTGCGGTAGTCGCCCTTGTGCCACGGCAGGGCCATGTGAATGATCGAGCTGACGATGAACACGGCGACGGAGGCGAGCAGGATGGGAAGCCACAGGGAGTGAAGTCCTACGATCATGACATCCTCCTTGGTTGGGGACGGCCGGCACGGAAGGGTAGCGTGCCCGGCGGGGGGAGGACAATCGGGAATGCGGGTGCCGGGAGTGTGATCGCCCCCGGCCGGTTCAGTCCTGCGGCCGGGAGCTCCCGTGGTAGCCCGGCCCTTCCGTGGCGGCGAGCTTCTTCATCCACATGTCCAGGAGGGTGCGGAGATCCTCCCGCGAGTCGTATCCCGGCTCCTTGGGCGGCTCCAGGGTGTCGAGCGCCTCGAAGCGGAAGGCGTCCGGGCCGCAGGTCTTCCAGTCCTCCTGCAGGGCCCGGTTGGGAAAGGAGCCGTTTCCGAGCTGAAAGCGGACGCGGTTCAGCATCCCCGGAAGATCGGGGCTGGATCCGATGAAGTAGCGCCCGTTCGCCGTGTTCAGCACCCGGAACACCCCCATGGGCCGGGCTGTCTCCTTGTACTCGCGGATGAGTTCCCTTCGGTTCATCGTGCTCATCGCTGCTCCCCTGCGGCCATCGTCGCAGGCCGGGCCTTCATGCCTGACCTGCGAATCGTCCCCGCGGCCATGATTCGTGGATGTGGGGCGGATACGCCGGCGCCCCGGTCTCTCGACCGGGGCGCCGGGCCAATAGCGCGCCTCTTCCGGCTCTGGGTGCGACTGCCGGGACGTGCCCCTGATCCGACTGTGGAGTTCGGATCCTACCGCAGCCGCGCCATCCGAGGCGCGTGGATGCTGGAGCTACTTCAGTTCGGCCAGCCGGTACAGTCGCTCCACGTTCGACTGCGTCCAGGCCTTGAGCTTCACCAGCACTTCCTCCTGGCCGGGGCGGACCACGAAGTGGCCGTTCTCCTTGGCCTTCATCACCACGTGGTTGAACCGCCGCTGCATCCCGAGGAACTCCTCGATCGGCGGGCGCTGGGCGGCGTCGAGCGGGCAGTCGGTGACCTTGCCGCCCTTGCCCCTCTCCCACGTGAAGGTCGGGAAGACGCCGGCGCGCGCGCCCATGAGCGCGAGGTCGATGGTCTGGCCGTCCTCGAACTTCCAGCCGCTGATGCACGGGGCCGGCACGTACAGCACCGCCGTTTCCTTGCACGCGAGCATCTTCTCCACGGTGCGCAGGTACAGGGCGCCGTGGGCCGGGCTCACCTGGGCCACCATCCCGGCCCCCGCCGCGATGGCGAGGTGGATGTAGTCCAGCGGCATGTTCAGGTTCCCGGGTTGCGCGGCGCCCGCGGGCGTGGTGCTGGTCTCGCTGAACGGCGTCGCCGCCGGGCTGTACTGGAAGCCGGTGTTGGCAAACATCTCGTTCACCAGCACCATCAGCGTCACGCGGGCCCGCCGGTGGATGGTGTGCAGCAGCGAGCGGAGCCCGATGGCGAACGCCCCGCCGTCACCGCTGGCCGAGAGCACCTGCACCGGGTGCTTCAGCGCGCCGTGGTCCTGCAGCACATCCGACACGTCGCGGATGGCCTCCGCCAGCGTGGGGGCCGATTCGAACACGTTGTGGATGATCGAGAAGCTCTTCGAGTAGTCATCCGGCGCCTTGTCGCCGCGGCCCCAGGCCACCACGTTTGGAAACGCCAGCGAGCTGACCTCGGCGCACGAGGTGCCGATGCTGAAGATGGTCTTCATTCCGTTGTCCGTCACGCGCCCGACGTTCTGGAACGCGATGGACTCCATGCAACCCGGGCACAACGTGGAGCCGGGCCGGAAGCAACTCTCCTTCAGCGCGATTTCCTTGTAGCCGCTCATATGCGCATCCCCTCGTGGAAGAACATGTAGGGGGCCACGGGCCTGCCCTCCAGCGCCGGCTTGGCGCTCTCGAGCATCAGCTCCCAGGTGGCCTCGGACACGTCCGCCCCACCCAGGCCCGCGAACGCGCTGACCACGCGCGGCGGGTTCCTGAGGTCGGAGAGCGAGTCGACGATGTCCAGCGTCAGGTGGCCACGGCCATGGTGATGGGCCTGGTTCAGCACCAGCACCACCTTCGCCTTCGCCAGGCGGTCCCGCACCGCGTCGCGCGGCCACGGGGTGAGCAGCCGCATCGCCAGGCCGGCAAGCTTCAGGCCGGAGCGCTTCTCGTACTCCTCGCGCATGGACTCGAAGGTGCCGAAATCGGGGCCCATGCCCACGACCGCGATGTCCGCCTCGCCGCTGGCCGGCCAGCCGACCTGGTCGAAGAACGCCAGTCCGGGACGGCCGAAGTGGTTCTCGAAATCCGCGCCGACCTGCGGCAGGATCTCGAGGACCCGCTCCATGCGCTTCTTCTGCGACACCTTGAAGCCCTGGAAGAACCGCGAGGTGACGCAGTTTCCGAAGGCCGTGTCGCCGTTGATGAGTCCCGGAAGGTGGCAGGGCTTGATCCACTTGTCCTGGAACTCGTGGATCGCCGCGTCCGGCTCCAGCACCAGCCGCGCGTTGCGGTGACTGTCCTTGATGCCGTAGTAGCCGGGCATGGTGGGCGTCATGATCTCGGGGTGCATCCCGAGCACCGGGCACTGGAGGATGGTGTCGTAGATCTGCTGCTTGCCGCGCGCGGCGATCTGGATGAAGCCGTCGTCACGGTGGGCCAGCGTGTCCGAGGGATCGCCCTCGATGCACAGCGGGTAGTTGGCCGTGGCGCGGTACACGTCGATGAGCACGATGTTGCCCAGCCCGCTGGCGCCCAGCGAGCGCGTGGTCTCGGTCATGTGGTCGAGGCCCACGGAGCTGGTGGCGGTGGGGAAGACCAGGTCCCGGCACGCCGCGGCGGCGGCGGCCATGTAGTCGGCCACCGCGTGCTCGGCCTCCAGCAGCTTCACGCGCTTCAGACCGCCCTTGTCCTCGGAGATCCGGGCCGCCACCGTCTCGATCCACTTGGTGGACGGGGTGATGGGGAAGCCCGGAAAGATGATGCACCGCCACATCTGCAGCGTGGCGATGCCCGCGGCGGTGTTGCCGTCGGCGGTGAGGGTCTCGCGCTGGGTGTACAGCGGGTGGTGCGCCGCCTTCACCTTCGCGAGATCGATGACATTCTCGTACCGCTCCCCCGCCGGTGTGGCGGAGTGCGGCAGCAACATCGTGTTGTCGGGGTTGCTCACTTGACCAGCACCTCCTCCCATTCCTCGCTGAACGGAACTTCCTTGAAGAGGTGCTCGGGGCATACTTCGATGCACTCGCCGCACAGCTTGCAGAAGTTGCTCACGTCCACGCCGGTCACCTGCATGCCCTTCGCGTCGTCCTTCTCCCAGAGGATGATGCCCTCGGGGCAATTGGTGACGCAGTGCGAGCAGCCGGTGCATGCCATGGCGGGGTCCTCGAAGCGCAGCCGCAGCCCGCTCCGCGCGTAGCCCGCGGTCTTGTTGTTCTGCGACAGCCGCAGCGCGGTCTGGGCGCCGATGGGCAGGTCGCCGTAGCCGGTGAAGCGGATGGGCGCGTGGTCGGAGGGGGCGGCGCACTCGTACGTGCCGGTCTGGATCGAGCCGAAGCTGGCCTCCAGCGCCTCCCGGTTCCGGTCCAGCAGCAGCTGCGGGATGCGGCGTTTCTTGAGCATCTTGAGGAACGCCTCGATCACGGTCTGGCGCTCCAGCCCGCCCACGGCCTGGGCCACGGCCACGTAGGCCGCCACGTTGCCGATGGGGTGCTTGAGGTACTTCCGCCCCAGGTCGTCGCCCGCGATGGTCATCACCCGGCCGCTCAGCTTGAAGTGGCGCGCGCACTCCTCGGGGGAACGCGGGGTGTTGATCACGAAGGTGCCGCCGGCCGGCACGCCCTGGGCGAAGTCCACCAGCTGGGCGGCGGCCTCATCCATCAGCAGCGAGATGTGCGGCCGCGTCACTTCGCAGGCGGCCATGATGGGCTTGCGGCTCACGCGCAGGAACGAGCGGATGCCCGCCCCCCGGCGGGCGGAGCTGAAGAAGGGCCACTCCTGCACATGCGTTTCGGGATCCGTCAGCATCAGGTTGGCGAGGCTCTGGAAGGCCAGCACCAGCCCGCCCCCCGCCTTGCCGTCGCCGCGGAACTCCAGCACGGAGGCGCGCAGCACCTCCTGCGGGTCCAGAGTCTTCACGATTGCCTCACTTCTTCCACAGGATGGCATGACCCGGACAATCCGTCATGATCTGCTGCAACTTTGGCAGCAGCGACTCGTCAATGCTCGTGTTGTAAACCTCTGCAATTTCTTCATCTTCGACCTTGCGGAAGGCCTGCGGAATAAGCTTGATGCAGTCTCCGCACTCGGTGCACAGGTCGGCGTCCACGTAGAACTCGTTCACTGGGGCCATGGCTGCGTCCTCCCGGCGGGCTTGTTCCCGCCTTTACATTGACCTTATTACGGCCACTTCCAACTAGTTAAGCTGCGAAGACCGCCCTCGTGGGCGCCCCCCGTGGGAGCACCCGGTGCGCGGCCGTATCTCTATGACATATGCGAGTTTCACTACTCCTGACGGCTGGGGTCGTTTTGTCGGCCATTGGGGTGAGTCTTGCATAAAATATGCTAGACCTAGGCGTTGCCACGCACTTCGCGATGTTCGCGGGTGCGTGTGGCGTCTCCCGGACCGCCGCATGGCCCCACCGCGCGCCATGCATTTCTGGTAGCCTGCAGGCCTTGCGACCGTCCGGTCCGCGCCGAAGTGGAGTGTAGCCGTCTCCCCGATTTCCGCGAGGGTATCCATGCCCGAGACCGATCCTAAGCGTTCCGAGGCCCGCTCCGAAGCGTTTTCGCAGGGCTTCACCCGGAGGCGTTTCCTGGCCAGCCTGGGACTGTTGGCGGGCGCCGGCGCGCTGGCGCCGCTGGCCGGTCGGCTGCGTCCGCACTCCCCCGGGGCGGTGGACGCGACCCGCAAGATGCTGGGAACCTGGGTCCGCATCGTGGCCCGCCACGAGGACACCGCCCGCGCCTCGCGCGCCGTGGAGCGCGCCTTCGCCGAGATCTCCCGCGTGGACGCCCAGATGAGCGTGCACCGCGCCGACAGCCAGCTCAGCCGGGTGAACGCCTCCGCCGGGATGGCCCCGGTGGGCGTGGACGTGGCCGTGCTGGACGTCATGGGCGTGGCCCTGGCCGCCGCCCGCACCAGCGGCGGGGTGTACGATCCCACCATCCTGCCGCTCATGAGGACCTACGGTTTCTATGGTGCCGGGTCCGGCGGCTACCCCTCCGACCGTGAGATCGCCGCCGCGGAGCGCCTGGTGGACTGGCAGCGCGTGGAACTGGACCGCGATCGGGGCACGCTGGGCCTGGCGGTCGCCGGCGCGGGGATTGACCTGGGCTCCATCGGGAAGGGCTGGGCGGTGGACCGGGCGGTGGCCGCGCTGCGCTCCGAGGGGATCACCTCCGGCCTGGTGGACGCCGGCGGCAACGTCTACGGCCTGGGCACGCCCGGGCCGGGCGCGCCCGGCTGGTCCGTGGCCGTGTACCACCCCGTCACCCGCAGGCCCGACCGGGTGTTCGTGCTGCGCGACAACGCGGTGGCCACCAGCGCCAATTACGAGCAGTACCGCATGCTGGGCGAGATGCGGGTCGGCCACCTGTTCGACGCGCGCCGCGGCCTGCCCGCCGACGGCCACCTGAGCGCCAGCGTGCTGGCGCGCACCGGCGTGGAATCCGACGTCATGTCCACCTCCGCGTTCCTGCTCGGCCCGGACCGCTTCCGCTGGCCCGGTGCGCTCGAAACGCACTTCCTCGGTTGAGCCGGATGAGCGCAACCGCGACCCACGGCTCGGTGAAGACCTTCGGCAAGGGCGGCATCCACCCCGGCCCGAACAAGGGCATGACCTCGGGCAAGCCCATCGAGGACATCCCGCCGCCGAAGGAAGTGCGCCTGCCCCTGGTGCAGCACCTGGGCGAGCCGGCCACCATGATCGTGAAGAAGGGCGACCTCGTGCGCCGGGGCCAGAAGATCGCCGACGGCGGGGCCACCGGCGCGCCGCTGCACGCCACCATCTCCGGCAAGGTGAAGCCGCTCGACCGCTACCCCCACCCCACGCTGGTGATGTCCCAGGCCATCGTCATCACGCGCACCGAGGGCGAGGGGACCGAGGAACTGGAGTTCCCCGAGGACCCGGCCTGGCGCGGCGTCTCCCGCGAGGAGGCGCTGGAGCGCATCCGGGAGGCCGGGATCGTGGGCCTGGGCGGCGCGGCCTTCCCCACCTTCCGCAAGCTCACCCTGCCCGAAGGCGTGAAGCTGGACACGCTCATCCTGAACGGCGCGGAGTGCGAGCCGTACCTCACCTCCGACTACCGCATCATGCTGGCGCACCCCGTGGAGATCGTGGAGGGCGCGATGGTGATGGCCCGCATCCTGGGCGTGAAGCGCGCGATCATCGGCGTGGAGTCGGACAAGCCCGAGGCGGCGGCGAAGCTCGAGGCCGCCGCGGCGGGCGCCGAACGCGGCGACGTGAAGATCGAGGTGGGCATGTGCCAGGCGCGCTACCCGCAGGGTGCGGAGCGCCAGCTGGTGCACGCGCTCACCGGGCGGGTGATGCCGGCGCGGGCGCTGCCCTCCGCGGTGCGCGTGCTGGTGCAGAACGTGGCCACCGCCGTCGCGGTGCACGACGCGGTGCGCTATCGCAAGCCGCTGCTCGACCGGGTGGTCACCGTGACCGGGCCGGGCATCCGCGAGCCGAAGAACGTGCGCGTGCCCATCGGCACGCTGCTGGCCGACCTGGTGGCCTTCGGCGGCGGCTTCCACAAGGGTGTGACCCGCGTGGTGGCCGGCGGGCCGATGATGGGCCGATCGCTGCCGCGCCTGGACATCCCGGTGATCAAGGGGCTGAACGGGCTGGTGCTGCTGACCGGGGTCTCGCCCTTCGAGGGCGGCTACGGGCCGTGCATCGGCTGCACGCGGTGCGTCGAGGCCTGCCCGCTGGGGCTGGAGCCCGACCAGGTGAGCGTGCGCGTGGAGGCTGGCCGCCAGCTGGAGACCGAGCCCTTCGGCGCCATCGACTGCTACGAGTGCGGCTGCTGCACCTACGTGTGCCCCTCCTCGCGGCCGCTCGTCCAGTTCATGCAGGTGGCCAAGGCGAGCCTGCGGCGCGCCGGCGAGCTGAGGATCAGGAAATGAGCGACGAAGTCCTCCTGACCCCCGAGCACCCGCTGGTGGTGTCGCCGGGGCCGCACCTGCACGCGGCCGAGTCCACCGCGAAGATCATGTGGTGGGTGAACGGCACGCTGGCGCCGGCGGCGCTGTGGGGCGCGTTCGTGTTCGGGCCGAAGGCCCTGGTGGTGATCGCCTGCTGCGTCGCGGGCGCGGTGGCCGCGGAATGGGGCTGCTGCGCCGGGATGAAGCGCCGGAACACCGTCTCCGACGGCAGCGCCTTCTGCACCGGGCTGCTGCTGGCGCTGACCATCGGGGCGCAGGTCCAGTGGTGGCAGGCGCTGCTGGGCGGGGCGTTCGCGGTGCTGATCGGCAAGGTGATCTTCGGCGGGCTGGGCTTCAACCTGTTCAACCCGGCGCTGGTGGGCCGGGCGTTCATGATGGCCACCTTCCCGCTGGCCATGACCTCCGGCTGGATCAGCCCGCGGCCGTGGTTCTCCCTGGCCCCCGACGCCCTGACCACGGCCACGCCACTCAACGTGCTCAAGGAGCACGGCCTCGCGGCGGCGGTGAAGGTGGTGACCAGCCCGGAGGGCCTGTGGAACGGCCTGGTGCTGGGCTTCCGCCCGGGCTCCATCGGCGAGGTGTCGGTGGTGCTGGTGCTGCTGGGCGGCGCGGTGCTGGTGGCGCGCGGCATCATCAGGCTGTGGATCCCGCTGAGCGTGGTGGCGGGCACGGCGCTGGCCACGGCCTTCACCGGCGCGGCCGGGCTGCATCTGCTGAGCGGCGGGCTGTGGCTGGGCGCGTTCTACATGGCCACCGACTATGTCACCTCGCCCACCACCCGCAACGGGCAGGTGGTGTTCGGACTGATCATCGGGCTGCTCACCGGCCTGATCCGCGTGTACGGCGGCTACCCGGAGGGCATCTGCTACGCGATCCTGCTGGCCAACACCCTGGTCCCGGCGCTGAATCTCTGGTTCCGCCCGCGCCGGACCGCCATCGCGGGGAGCCCGTCATGAGCGACGAGACCGCCGGCGTGGGCGGGAACCGCGCGGAGATGTTCCGGATCACCGTGTCCATGGCGGTGGTGTGCGCGCTGGGCGCCATGGTGCTGGGCGCGGTGTTCGTGTGGACCGACCGCTACCAGCGCGAGGCCAGCCTGGAGGGCGAGAAGACCGCGGTGGTGCAGCTGCTGCACCTGAAGCCCTCCGCCTCGGTGGTGGAGTTGCGGCAGTTCCTGGCCCCCGCGCGCAGGCAGGTGGTGTACCGCGCGCAGGCGTTCGGCCAGGAGTCGGGCGCGGCCAGCCAGATCGTCTTCACCCTGGAGGGCGGGCTGGTGTCCCGCGCCGAGGTGCCCGCCGGCGGGAACGAGAAGGCCGACAAGGCCGCCGGGCTGCAGCCGCTGGGCCGCATCTTCGTGGCCCGCGACGGCGGGCAGCCGGCCGGATTCGTGGTCGAGGGCGTCAGCCAGGGTTACAAGAACAAGATCCGCTTCCTGGTGGCGCTGGACCAGGGCTTCGAGGTGCTGGGGGTGCGGGTGGTGGAGCACGAGGAGGACCCGGGCCTGGGCGCCGAGGTGGCCACGAAGGTGTTCCAGGCCCAGTACGCGGGCCGCTCGGCCGGGGAGATCGCCGCCACCGACGTGACGCGCGATCCCATGCCGGAGGACTGGCGCGGCGCGCTGGCGGCGCTGCAGCGGATGCCGCAGGCGCAGTGGCAGGAGGAATACGGGACCCTCCGCGCCCGTGAGAAGACCCGGCCCATCTACGCGGTGACCGGCGCCACGATCTCCAGCCGCGCCCTCACCGACGGGGTGCGCTCCACCGTGGGCCACTTCAGGCGCCGCTGGCAGCTGCTTGAGCCGTACCTGGGAGGTGGATCGTGAGCGTCGTCCAGCTGCAGACCCGCCCGCCGGGCGTGAGGGAGCTGCTGCTCAACGGCATCTTCGGCGAAAACCCGGTGTTCCGCCTGGCGCTCAGCCTGTGCCCGGCGGTGGCCGTGACCACCACGGTGATGAACGGCATCACGCTGGGCATCGCGGTGCTGTTCGTGCAGGTGCTCTCCAGCGTGACCGTGGCCATCTTCCGGAAGTTCATCCATCCGCGGGTGCGGATCGTGGTGTACACCATCATCATCGCGGTGTGGGTGAGCGTGATTGACATGACGCTCGCGGCGTTCGTGCCCGCGCTGTACGCGCAGGTGGGGCTGTACGTGAAGCTGATCGTGGCCTTTGCGATCATCATTTCGCGCCTCGAGATCTTCGCCTCGCGCCAGCCGCTGGTGCCTTCCTTCTGGGACGGCATGGGCATGGGGCTGGGCTTCACCTTCGCGCTCATCGTGATCGGGGCGCTGCGCGAGCTGCTGGGCAACGGCTCGCTCATGGGCTACCCGCTCACGCCGTTCAAGCCGCTGTTGTTCTTCGCGCTGCCGGCGGGCGGGTTCTTTTCCATCGCGCTGCTGATGGCGCTGTTCAACTACATCGAGGCGAAGATGGCCGGTCCGGGCGCGCCCCGGAAGACCGGTGGCGGGGGTGCGCATGGCTAGGACCCACGCGGCGGCGCCCGCCCCGGCACGCCAGGAACTGGCGCTGGTCGCCGCCGCCGCGGTGGCGCTGGCGGCGCTGCTGATGGCGCTGGCCCTCTCGCTTCCCGCGCCCGCGTGGGCGGCCGGCGGGACCGTGGTGTCGGCGCGCGTCGTCACCCCGGACCTGCTGCGCGTGAAGCTCGCCGCGCCCCCGGTGCGGACCGACGCGGCCAACTTCCGCTTCACCGAGGCGGCCTCCCCCGACGTGCCCATCGAGATCCGCGAAGTGCGGGTGGAGGCGGGCAACGTGGTGGTGCTGCGCGCGGGGCAGACGCTGCACCCGGCACAGGCCTACCGCCTGGAGATCGCCGAGCCGAAGGCGGAGAAGGACGTGGCCCCCTCGCGCTGGGCGCTGCTGCTCACGGCCATCATCTCGGCGGCGCTCATCAACAACTTCGTGTTCACCCGCTACCTGGGGCTGTGCATCTTCTTCGGCGTCTCGAAGAAGCGCGACACCGCCGTGGGCATGGGCGTGACCTTCACCCTGGTGATGGTCACCACCGGGATGATGTCGTGGGCGCTGTACCAGCTGGTGATGAAGCCTCTGCAGCTCAAGTTCCTGCAGGTGCTGGTGTTCATCGGGGTGGTGGCGTTCATGGTCCAGATGCTGGACACCATTCTCAAGAAGACCCACCGGGCGCTGCACCGGAGCTTCGGGGTGTACCTGGTGCTGATCACCACCAACTGCATCATCCTGGCGGTGCCCCTGCTGAACGCCGCCGGCGACGCCGGACCGCTGGAGTCGCTGGCCCTGGCCATGGGCTCGGGCTTCGGTTTCGCGCTGGCGCTGTTCCTGATGTCGTGCGCCCGTGAAAAGATGGAGCTGGCCCGGGTACCCGCCAGCTTCCAGGGCCTGCCCATCGCGTTCGCGCTGGCCGGCCTGTTCGCCCTGGCGTTCATGGGCTTCTCGGGCCTGAGCTTCTTCCGGTGAGGCGCTAGGCAATGAACCCCACCCTCGGCATCGCGCTCTGGGGCCTCGCGGTGTTCACCGTGCTGGGCCTGTTCTTCGGCTTCGCCCTGGCCGCCGCGGCCATGAAGTTCGCGGTCAAGACCAACCCGCTGGTGGACCAGGTGCGCGAGCGGCTGCCGTCGGCCAACTGCGGCGCGTGCGGCTTCGCCGGTTGCACCGCCTACGCCGAGGCCCTGGTGGAGCGCGAGGAAGTGGCGCCCAACCTGTGCATCCCGGGCCGCGCCACGGTGGCCGAGGCCATCGCGAAGCTCACCCACAAGGACGTCGGCGCGGTGGCCGACCGCCTGGTGGTCATGCGCTGCCATGGCACCAGCGCGTACGCGCGGCAGGAGGCCGAGTACGCAGGCATCCAGACCTGCGCCGCCGCGTCGCTGGTGTTCGGCGGGCCCAAGGCGTGCAAGAATGGTTGCCTGGGCCTGGGCGACTGCGTGCGCGCCTGCCCCTTCGACGCGCTCAAGATCGCCGCCGAGGGCATCGTCCAGGTGGACCCGGACAAGTGCACCGGCTGCGGCATCTGCGTGCCGGTGTGCCCCAAGAATCTCTTCGAGCTCTACCCGCGCAACCGGCGGATCGAGTTGTCGTGCGTGGCCCGGGACAAGCAGACCGTCGTCCGCTCCACCTGCATGGTGGGCTGCATCCTGTGCCGCAAGTGCGTCTCCAAGTGCCCGGCCGGCGCCATCGCGTGGGACGGAAGCACCATCCTGATTGATCACGAGAAGTGCATCGCGTACGGACCGTCGTGCAACGAGGCGTGCGTGGACATCTGCCCGAGCACCATCCTGCACCGCATCGGGCAGCGCCCGCGTCCGGAGCCCGTCGAGGCGGCCGTGACATCGGAGGCTTGAGTTGAGCAAGAAGGACTTCATTCCCGCCGTCTACACCATCGGGGACGAAACCACCGCCGACTCGGTGGTCATGGCGCTGGTCGGAAGCGGCGGGGACGGCGTCGTGCTGCTGGGAAACCTGGTCATGGAACTCGCGGCCCGGCAGGGGTTGTTCGGAATCATGGTCCAGTCCTACGGGCCCCAGATCCGGGGCGGGGAATCCGCGGCCATCATCCGCCTGGCGTGTCACGAGATGAACTACGAGGGCGACACCACGGACCTGCTCCTCTGCTTCCGCGTGAGCGACCTCAAGCGGTTCGACGCCCAGGTGCGGCTGCACCCGGGCTCGCGGGTCATCCTGGAGCAGCACGACGACTCCGAGATCCCGGCGTGGCTGGGGCCCGCCCGCGACAACGCCTACCGCTTCCCCTTCGCCAGGCGGGAGGGCGACCTGGAGGTCGAGGCCGAGCCCAAGAACATGCTCGGGCTGGGCCTGGTGTGCCGCGCCATGGGCTGGCCGCTCGAGCTCGCGCGCGAGCTGCTGCTCGAGCGCTTCGGGGACCGCCCCGAATGGCTGGAGAAGAACATGGGCGGCCTGGAGCGCGGGTACGCGGCGCCGGACGCGCCGAAGCTGCTGCCGCTCCGCGGCGAGCCCAGCCGGAAGAAGCTGCGCATCGAGTCCGGCAACGAGGCGGTCGCCCGCGGCGCGATGGCCGCGGGGGTGCGCTTCTTCGCCGGATACCCGATCACGCCTTCCTCGGAGATCATGGAGACGCTGATTGACGAGCTGCCCGGGGTGGGTGGCCGGGTGGTGCAGGCCGAGGACGAAATCGCCTCCCTGGGGATGGTCGTGGGAGCCAGCTTCGGGGGCGTGCCGGCCATGACCGCGACCAGCGGCCCGGGGCTCTCCCTGATGACCGAGATGCTCGGCCTGGCCGGGATCTCGGACCTGCCCGTGGTGGTGGTGGACTGCCAGCGCGCGGGCCCCGCCACCGGGATGCCCTCGCGCACCGAACAGGCCGACCTCAACCACGCGGTGTTCGGCGGGCACGGCGACTTCCCCCGCGTGGTCCTCGGGGTATTCGACACGGTGCACGCCCGTGACGTGATGTTCCGCGCGGTGCACCTGTCCGAGAACTACCAGATCCCGGTCCTGGTCCTGTCCGACGCCTACATCGCCCAGCGCCGCTCCATCCACGAGGAGTGGACCGCCCCCGCCGCGCCCGTGCTGCGGCGGGTGTGGCACGAGGGGGACGGGCCGGCCCGCTTCAGCCTGGACGGGGACGGCTTCGTGACGCCCTTCCGCGTGCCCGGCACACCGGGGGGGGAGTACCTGGCCGCGGGCCTCGAGCACACCGCCTCCGGCGCCCCCAGCGCCGACACCATGGTTCACCAGCAGATGAGCGCACGCCGCTTCCGGAAGGTGGATGCGATCGCCGTCGAGACCCGGGACTGGTTCCGCACCGTGGGCCGCGACGACGCCCCGCGCGGGATCATCGCCTGGGGCAGCCAGTACGGGATGTTGCGCAAGCTGGTCCGCGTGCACCCCGAGTACCGCGCGTTCCTTCCCGAGATCCTGTACCCGTTCCCGCTCGAGGCATTCGAGGAGTGGCGCAAGGGGCTGGAGTGGTCGGGCGTGGTGGAGTTGAGTTACACGAGCCAGTTCTTCCACTACCTCGGGGGACTGACGAGCATGACCGGGGTGCACCGGGTGGCGCGCGCCGGCGGCATTCCCATGTCCCTGATCGAATTCGACCAACTGGTCTCGGAGGCCAAGTGAGCAAGCCCAAGGACTACCGCACCGACCTCAACCCCGTCTGGTGCCCCGGCTGCGGGGACTTCGGCGTGCTGCGGGGGCTCACCCAGACCCTGAGCGACCTCGAGATCCAGCCGGAGAAGCTGGCGCTGATCTCCGGGATCGGCTGCTCCAGCCGTCTTCCCGGGTACACCCGCTCGTACTCGTTCAACACCCTGCACGGCCGCGCGCTCCCGATCGCCACCGGGCTCAAACTCGCCCGGCCCGACATGACCACGGTGGTGGTGGGCGGCGACGGCGACGGCTTCAGCATCGGGATCGGCCACATTCCCCACGCCGTGCGCCGCGACGTGAACCTGACCTACGCGGTGCTCGACAACGGCCTCTACGGCCTCACCAAGGGGCAGGCCTCCCCCACCTCCACCCAGGAATTCAAGGCCCAGCGCGGGCTGGCGGGCCAGGACGAGCGGCCCATCAACCCGGTGATGCTGCTCCTGAGCTCGGGCTGCGGTTTCGTGGCGCGCACCCACGCGGGCAACCTGCCGCACCTGCGGCAGATGTTCCGCGAGGCCATCTCCCACCGCGGTTTCGCGTTCCTGCACGTGATGGCCGGTTGCGTCACCTACCAGAAACCCAGCTACGCGCAGCAGCTGTACGCGCAGTGCGACCTGCTGCCCGAGAGCTACGACCCGACCAACTTCGCGCAGGCCGTCGAGACGGCGCGCGCGGAGCGCTTCGCGCTGGGCGTCATCTACCGCCGCCCGCCCGGCGAACGCCCGGCGATCTCGGGGCCGGACCACTCCGACGCGGTGGGGATCTGGCCGTCGCTGGACACCCCCGCGGAGATCACCTTCCCCGGGGGCGCAACCTAGCAGGGGGCGGCCCGACCGCCCCCTACCTCCCGAGCAGCGTCATCTTCCGCACCAGCGTGCCCCCGGCGGCCTGCAGCCGGGCGAAATACATGCCGGAGCCCAGGGCGCGGCCCCGTGCGTCGCGGCCATCCCAGGCGGCCGTGTGCACCCCGGCTCGCACGCTGCCGTTGCGCAGGCCGCGTACCATCCGCCCCGAGACGTCGTAGATCTCCAGCTTCACCTGCTGCGCCGTCGGCAGCTCGAATCGGATCGCGGTGCGCCCGGCGAAGGGGTTCGGCGCATTCTGGCGCAGGGCCAGCACCTTCGGCAGATCCTCCTCCCCCACGCCCACCACCGTGGGCTGCGGATCGAAGCGCACGGCGTCCGCCCAGAGCGAGAAGCCGTAGCCCCACGTGTCGCTGTGGATCTCGAGGTAGTGGATCTTCGAGATGTCCGGCGAGCCCACCACCGTCCGGGTCCAGTTCCCGCTGCCGGCCACCGGGATGTTGAATTCCGCCCACTGCCCGATGGCCGCGTTGAGCGTGTCCATGGTGGACCGCAGTTCCACGTAGCCGTTCAGGTCGCCCATCCGGATCCACGGGCTGCCGCCCTGGAAGGTGTCGCCATTCTCCACGTAGAACCACGCGTGAACGTACTGGACGCCGCCCAGGTCCCACTGGGACAGGCGGTCGCCGGGATAGCGGATGTAGTTGTCGAAGCCGCCCGTGGTGAGCATCTTCACGGATCCCTCGCCCGCCACCGTGCGCACGAGGTCGTCGGTGAGCGTGATGCTCCCGCCCTCGCTCCAGCGCGCCCAGCTGGCGGCGTTCTTCTCGGCCATGTCCGTGGGCGGATTGAGCTCCACGCCGCCGCCCAGGGCCACCTGTCGCGTGAACGTGGCGGTGTCGTGGCTGCCCAGACGGTACGCGTCGTTCACCTCGGTCACGTCCAGCCAGGCGTAGTCCGCGTGGCCCTGCTTCTCCACCTTCACCAGGAACAGCCCATTGAAGCCCACGCAGGCGTAGTAGCCGAACGGGTTGGGGCGCAACTTGTCGCCCGCGAACGTGGACGGGACCCTGGTGGTGTCGATGTCCACGTTGGGCAGGGTCCAGCGGCCGGACGCGTCGGTGGTCCCGGTGGCCTTCACCTGCGTCGAGATCACCTCGCCCACGTCGATCCGCGACTCCTTCTGGTACAGCGTCACGGTGGCGCCGGCGAGCGGCTCGCCTGAGAAGTCCTGGATCTCCAGGCGCACCGTCGCGGGCAGGTCGTACATGTACTGTCCGAAGTAGCCGTGGGCCTTGTCCAGCCAATGGGTCATGCCGCGCGCGCTGTTTGGCGAGAGGAAGTGCGAGCACCCGTTCATGAGGCATTCCGGGGCGCTGTAGCCCATGCCGTTCACCTGGTTCTGCGACGGGTCCAGGTTGAGCCGGTAGAGGTCAATCAGGCCCAGTTGGTGGCCCATCTCGTGGAGCAGGCCGTAGTCGATGTCCTCGGAGGCGTCGTAGTAGCCCGGGTCGCGCACGTCGCCGTCGGTGGCGCGGTAGCGGAACGGGAAGCACGCGAAATACGACATGTCCAGCTGCGGGTCGGAAATGGTGTCGTCCACCACGTGGAGCACCTCGTAGTGCACCCGCTTGTCGCAGCCCGCCTGGGAGAACATGGAATCGAACCGCGCCATGTGCCGGTTGAGCCAGTCCAGGAGGTCGTCCGTCCGGGCGCCGGGATAGAGGCCGGTGCGCTCGCGGAAGTTCTCGAGGAAGGTCGCGTCCACGAAGGTGAGGAAGCCCACCGAGTGGCCCCCCACGGCGAGGCTGTTGTTGCCGGGCCGGTCGTCGGAGGCCCCGTGCGCGAAGCTCACGCTCTCGGTGGCGCCGGTGTAAACGCGCTCCAGCTCGAAGGCGGCGGTGTCCCCCGGGGCGAGCGTGACGGCGGCGGACGGCGTGGACACCACCGACCCGTTCACCGTCCAGGTCCCGGAAAGCGTGCCGTTCCACGTGGTGGTTCCCGCGTTGCGCACCGTGGCCTCGTAGCGCACGGTGTCGCCCGCGACGGCCAGGTGCTTGGTGCCGGAGTCCTGTCCGTTCCCCAGCCCCATCGCGGCGCTGAAAATGTACGGCCCGTAGCCGGACGGCTCGGTGACCACCTGGTCCTGGTACGTCGGCACGTAGCGGGGCCAGCGCGGGGTGCGTTCCACGTGCGTGACCTGCAGGTCCTCCCGGCGGAACGGCGTGCGCGGGCCCACCCCGGGCGCCGTGCGGTTCTCGCCGCCGCCCTTGCACAGCGAGGTAACCGCGTAGTGGTACGAGGTACCATTCATCGCGGTGACGTCCGCGTACTCCAGCCCCTCGATGCTCGTCACGCTGTCGATCGGGGTCATCCCGTTCACCGAGTCGAAGGGCGCCGTGTCGCGGTAGATGTTGTACCGGCAGAACTGGCCCGCGGGATCGATCACGCGCTTCCACCTGAGTCTCACCGCGTCGTCCAGCGCGAAGGCCCGCTGCGAGGAGGGCGGCGGGATCAGCGGCGGCTGCGCCCCGGCGCGGAGGTCGATACCCGTGTACAGGTTCTGCACGGTGGACGTGGGGATGTCCCCGTCCCCGTTGCCCGCCACCCACCAGGTGCGCAGCGGCAGGTACAGCAGGCCCTCCGGCGACAGGGTGGCGGTCGCGCAGGCGGACGACTCCACCACCAGCGAGTCGATCAGGATTC
Organism: Candidatus Eisenbacteria bacterium; assembly: GCA_016235265.1. Classification (NCBI taxonomy): domain Bacteria; phylum Candidatus Eiseniibacteriota; species Candidatus Eiseniibacteriota bacterium. The sequence continues at coordinate 214,805 of JACRLI010000014.1, read as the reverse complement.
CCGCCGCGCCGTCGTCGCGGATGGCGAAGTAGGTGCGGCCCTCGTTGTTGCCCACGATCACGGTGCCGTCGCGGGTGACGATGGGGCTGCTGGACGGGATCTCCTGCCCGGCCGCGCGGGTCGGATAGCTCCACTTCACCGAGCCGTCGGAGGTGTTGATGGCGTAGAGCGCACCCTGCCCGTATTCGCTGTTGGTCTGGAAGTAGTAGGTGTCCCCGAACACGCTCAGGCAGCCGGTGTTGCGTGCCCACTGGGGGTTGTTCATGCCGGAGATCCACTCGTAGACCGGCATCTGCGGATCGGCCCACAACTTGTTGCCGCGCTTGTCCAGGCCCACGATGTAGACGTAGTCGTTGCCGGCCGGCACGTAGACGTTGCCGTTGTCCGGATCGATCGTGGGCCGGGCATTCATGGTCGACATCGCGACGCGCCACAGCTCCGCGCCGGTCTCGCCGTCGTAGCACACCACGTCGCCCCACTCCCCGGCCGAGATCACGCGCAGGGTGTCGCCGTCCTGGTGGACCGCCACGCCGCCACGGGTCACGTAATTCACCTCCGCGGCCGCCCAGGTCTCGGTGAGGGCGCCGCCGTCGTCGGTCGCGGCAAAGGGGCGGTTGGCCCACTCGTGCATGAAGATGCGGCCGTCGGGAGCCACCAGCGGGTCGCGCTGGGTGAGGTGATTTGGCTCGGTGTCGGCGCCATTGTGCCGGAAGGTCGCGGGGCCGGTGGCGGTGGGGAATGCCATCAGCGGGTGTCCCGCGGGCCACTCGCCGCTCTCGGTGGCGTCGTTCACGACGTAGATGGTCTGGCCGTCGTTGGAGAAGGCGGGCGTGGTCTCCGCGATGCGCTCGCCCCCGCCCGGCAGGCCGTTCCACAACTTCCTGCCGGTGTGCCGGTCCATGGCCTGCACGCCCTTGGGCCAGTGGTAGGTGCCCAGCACCACGTCCTCGCCGGCCGCCCCGCTCGCTGCCCGGAACACCATGGCCGTGGCGTCGAAGTTCCCATCCACGGGTGAATCGGGCGAGGGCTTCTGCCACGAGAAGACATCGAACAGGCGGGTGTTCAGGCGGCTGAGGGGAATGCTGAAGTCGGCCCGGCCCGTGTTCTGCGGGTCCCGGTGCTTCATGGGCCAATGGTACGAAGTGCCGACTTCGCCGGCCGCCGGGGCCGCGCTCGCCGCCGACGCCACCAGCATCAGCAAACCGAGCACGACCACCCCGATGAGGATGTTGATCCGCGACACGCTCCGCCTCCCGTCCCCCGCCGTATGCGCCGGGGCGACTGCTCCGAAGGAACAGCGCGTGCCCGGACTCGGCATGGAGGACTCGGGGGGCGAGTCACGGATGCGGAGTCCGGACACGAGTGAATGCTCATGCCCGGACGGGTCGCAGGTGCCGGGGGCGGCCCGAATCCGGCACGGAGAGTGTACACCTGTCGCCCGCTACCGAGAAGCGCGGCGGCGCACGCCTGGCGCAATCGCAGACGACAGGTGCGGAGGCTGGACTGTTACCTGGCTCCCGGCACCTGGTTGGCTTCGGGGACCATCGCGCGCTCCACGTAGCCCAGCTCGCCCACCGCTTCGTAGTAGCTCTGGCGCGGATTGTAGATGTAGCGCATCGGCATCGGCTTCGCCAGGCGGGCGCGGATCGGCGCCAGTTCCGCGCTGGCGCCGGCCTTGTCGCCCGTGGCAGCGCGGACCCGGGCCCGGAGGATGTGGGCGAGGTCCAGCCATTCGGCGGCGGCAGTCGCCTTGTCGAGGTGCTTCCGGGCGCCCGCGAGGTCTCCGCGGGCCAGGGCGGCCCATCCGTCCATCATCGCGACCCGCGGCTCGGCCGGGTCCACCAGGCGGGCGGCTTCGACGTGCTTGACGGCTTCGTCCACCAGCGGCGCGGCGGCCGGAGTACCGTGCGTCCTGGAGCTCTGCATCAGGAATGTCGCGGCGCATGCCATGCGCAGTCCCATCAGGCCCGAGCGCACGCGCACGGCGCGCTCGAAGTAGGCGCGGGCGGAGTCCACGCGCCCCGCGGCGCCTTCCGCCTCGGCGCGCAGCTGCAGGCCCTCGGGGTTGTCCGACTGGTAGGCCAGCACGCTGTCGGCGGCGACCCGGGCCTCGGCACCGAGACCCTCCTCCAGCGCCGCGCGGCCGATGGCCTGGTCCACCTGGTAGCGCTCGCGCGCGTCCACCCTCGGCCGCGCGGCGCGCAACGCCTGGAGCTCGGCCGCGCGGTCGCCGGTGCGCACGAACTCCGCGCCGACGCGCTGCAGCCACAGCCCCGCGCTCGAGGGGTGCGCCGCGAGCCCGCTGTCGGCCACCGCCACCGCCTCGGTGCCGCGTCCCAGGACCGAGAGCGCGTAGGTCAGCTTGGACGCAACTTCTTCGGAGGCCGCGTCGCGGGACTGGGCCTTGCGATAGAAGCCCAGGGCCTCCTCGGCCCGGCCGCGCTCGATGCGGTCGTCACCCGCGCCCGAGTAGGCCACCGCGTAGAACGGCGTCACATCGGTGATGTCCATCAGCTTGTGGATCTCGGCAATGAGCGCGGGATCGCGCTCCTCCAGCCGCTCCTTCACCACCTCCTTGGTGTCGAAGCGATCGCGCTTCGGGCTGAACAGCGAGTTGGCACCCTCGGCCAGGTACTCCCACACGCTGGAGGCCTGGTACAGCGAAACGAACGCCTCCTGGCCGGCGTCCATGCGCGAGCGGGCCTGGCGGTACATCTCCTGGATCTCGCGGGCCAGGTCGGCGCCCAGCACGCCGTGCACCTGGTGGGTGAGTTCGTGGAGCACCGTGTTGTACTTGCCTCGCAGCGTGCCTTCCACGTCCTCGATGCCGGTGACGGTGTGGTAGCCGCCGCAGCCGCGCACGTCGTCCCACAGCCGCAGGTCGTAGCCGATGCGCTGGTCCCGCAGCGCCTCCTGCGCCGGGCACTCCGAGAGCAGCTCGTGGAGGTGCTTGATGTAGAAGGTCGCGCCGCCCTCCACCAGCACCGGCACGAAGCTCTTCCAGGGCGTCACCGAGAGCGCCACGCGCTTCTGGATGCGCGGGCTCAGGGCGCCGTAGTTCACCACGAAGCGTTCGATACCGGGCACGTCGGGCACGGCGGCGGCGGCGAAATCCGTCTCGTACCGCTGCCTGTGGATGTCCACGCCCCGCCGGTACAGCTCCAGCGAGCGGGCGATCCCGTTGTGCGCGCGGCCGTACCCGGGGCACAGGCGCAGCGCCTCGCGGAACTCGGCCTGCGCGGCGTCGGCGTCACCGTCCTCGTAGGCGTAGGAGCCCAGGTGGTTGTGCGCATCCGCCAGCGACGGGCGGGCCGCCAGCAACCCGCGCAGCCGCGCGCGGGCCTCCTCGTGGCGGCCGGCGTCCCACAGTGAATCCGCGGCGTGGAAGTCGGGTGCGGTGGCGGAGTCCTTCAGCGCCCCGGGCCGCTTCGCGCGCAGTTCCGTGTAGTTCATGCGCGCGTACCCGTTGCCCATCATGTACTGCGCGTTCTCGTTGCATGGGTTGAGGTCCACCGCCAGGGAGTAGGCCTCCATGGCCTCGTTCGCGCGACCCAGCTTGATCAGCGTCTCGGCCAGGTAGGTCAGGAGTCCGTCGTCGGCGCCGGTGGTCTTGAGCGCCTGGGTCTCGTAGCGCAGCGCGGCGTCGCGGTCGCCCTTCTGGAGCCAGCACGCACCCAGGCCCTCGAGCGAGCGCACGCTGTCCGCACCGGAAGCGGCGTGGCGCAGCGCGCGGCGGTACGCCGCGATGGCGGAGTCGAAGCGCAGGGTCAGGTGCTCCACCCGCGCGGCGAACAGCAGCGCCACGGGATCGGTGGTGTCGGAGGCGAGGACCGCCTGGTAACGCGCCTCCGCGGAGCCGAGATCGTCGCGCACCAGGTCCCAGCGATACAGCAGGCGCCGGGTCTCCGGATGGTTGGGGCCCAGGCGCAGGCAGCGCGCGAGGTCGGAGGCCACCGCGTCGAAACGGTAGGCCGCCAGGTCCAGCCGGCCGCGCAGTGCGGCCGCCTCGAAGTCGGAGGTGTCGGCAGCATCCCGCGCGTCCAGGACCCGGCGGGCGCGGACGAAGTCCCCGGTCTCCAGCGCCAGGCGGGCCTCGTCCAGCGAGCCCGCGGGGGCGCGCTCCAATCCGGCGCGGCGGGCCTTGAGCGACTCGCGCAGCGGCTTCAGGAGGTCGGGCGCGGTGGCAGCCGCGCGCGCCGGGGCCGCGGGCAACAGCACCGCCAGGAGCGCGAGAACCGGGAACAGCACGGACGGGATGCGCCGGGCCGGAATCATGGGCGGGACTCCTCTCGTGGTCGGGATGCTCCGGCGCGGCCCCGGAGCCTGGTGACGGTGGTGTGCGCCCCCGGGGGGCGACGTGCATTGGGAATACCACGGATCGGCAGCGGCGCAAAGGGGCCGGTTGCATTATGATGCAAGCGACTGCGCCGACGTGGAATATTTCACGCCGAGGGACGTCCTCGTGAACAGGGAAGGCGGATGACACCGACCGGACCTCAGCCGGAAACCCCGCCCGCGGACGACGCGGCGCTGGTGGCGCGCGCCCGGCAGGGCGATCGGGCCGCCTTCGACGGGCTGGTGCGCCGCCATGCCCCGCGGATCTTCGGGCTCGCCCTGCGCCTGGTGCGCGACCGGGACGAGGCCGAGGACGTGGTACAGGAGGCGTGCGTGAAGGCCTGGCTCGGCCTGTCCGCCTTTCACGGCGGGGTCGAGTTCCGCGCCTGGCTGCTGCGCATCGCGCTCAACGCGGCCCGCGACCACCTGCGCGCGCGCCGGAGACGGCCCGACGTGCCGCTCGACCTGGCGCCGGAGCCCGAGCTGCGCGAGACCGCCCGCGCCCTGCCCGACGAGGAGCTGGAGCGGCGGATGTTCTCGGAGCGAGTCGCTCGCGCGGTGGACCGCCTCGGCCCGGAGCACCGCGAGATCCTGCTGCTGCGGGCGGTCGAGGAACTGAGCTACGACGAGATGGCGGCCGCGCTGGAGATCCCCCGGGGCACGGTGATGTCGCGCCTGGCCCGCGCCCGCGAACGCCTGCGGGCGCTGCTGGATGAAGGAGTGTCATGACCCCTCCGCGTGAGCCCGACTTCGAGACCCTGTCCTCGTGGCTGGATGGGGAACTGGATCTCGCGCGCCGCGCGGAGGTGGACGCGTGGCTGGCGGAGCGCCCGGGGAAGCGCGCCGAGCTGGAGCGCACCCGGGCGCGCGAGCGGGCCGCGGCGCAGCTGCCGGAGGCCCCCCCCACACTCGACCTCAACGAGTTCTCCAACCGCGTGTGGGCCGAGGTGGACCGCCAGCGCGAGCACGCCTCCGGCCGCGGCTTCCTGGGCGGCCGCGTCGTGCGCCCCGGACGCGAGGGCCGCGGCTGGAGCTTCGCCGCGCGCGCGCTGTGGGTGCCGCTGGCCGCGGCGGCGGTGTTCCTGGTGGTGCTGAAGACCGGGCCCGGCGCGCCCAGGGTGTCCCCGGACGGGGGGCGGTTGCGGGACGTGGCGGCGCCCTCGCCCGCCGCAGAGTCCACGCAGAAGTCGCACCCGATGACGGTCCAGGCGCTCCCGACGCCGCGCGCGAAGGCCCCGGCGGAACAGGAATCCGCCGCGCCGTCTCAAGCCCTGGAATCCAGCCGGCACACGCCGGACCTGGAATCCAGCCCGCGAACACGGGCCCTGCAACCGGGCCCGACCGCCGCCGCGTCCCCGCTGGACGAAGATCTGAATTTGACCGCGGGCAGCCCGCCCGCCTCCTCGACGGTGGAAGCGATGCGCGCATGGCTGGCGGCCGTCGCCGCCGGCGATGCGCCCGGGGACGCGGCGGCACGCGGCTTCGCCGCGAAGGCGAAACCCGCGTCCGAGGCGCCCCCGCGCGACAGCCTCGTGGCCAAGGAGGCCCTGTGGCGCGCGGCGGTGGCCCGGGACACCTCCGACGAGATCTCGCGTGCCGCGCTGTGCTGGTCGCTCACCGAGCGCGCGCTGCGAGACCGCCACCCGGCCGATTGCACCCGGGCCCGCGCGGAGCTGGCCCGAGCACTGGCGCTCCCACGGGGCCGTCTGCGTCCGTTTCTCGAATCCTGCCTCGCGCGCCTCGGGGCGGGCTGCGAACTTCCTCCCTTGCCCTCCCCCGGCGTCCGGCGGTAACGTCCCCCGCATGGATCTCGAGTTCTCCCACATCGGCATTGCGGTCCGCGACGCGGAGGACGCCCTGCAGCGCTGGACGGCCATGGGCGCGCGCAAGACCGGCGAAGAGGTCCTGGAGCACATGCGCCTGCGCGTGGTGTTCCTGGACATGGGCGGCGTGACCATCGAGCTGATCGCCCCCACCGCCGCGGACACGGCCATCGCGAAGTTCCTGGAGCGCCGCGGGCCCGGGCTGCACCACCTGTCCTTCGAGGTGCCGGACATCGAGGCCGCCCTGAAGAACGCCGAGGAGCAGGGAATGCGCCTCATCGACCGCACCCCGCGCGACGGCGCGCACCACATGCACGTGGCTTTCCTGCACCCGGACAGCACCGGCGGGGTGCTGGTGGAGTACTGCCAGCCGCGCGCGTAGTTCCGTGTCCCTCCGCAGGGCCGGCGCTGCCGCCGGCTGCCCCGAAGCGAGGATCATGCCCGCCGAGACAGACTCCAGCCGCGTCGAATGGGCCCTTCGGGAGCGGGTCAAGGAGCTGACCTGCCTCTACGGCATCGCGCGCGCGGAACGCACGCCGGGGCTCTCCCTCGAGGAACTCCTTCAGCGCATCGTCGACCTGCTCCCCCCGGCCTGGCAGCACCCGGAGGTGGCCACCGCCCGCATTCGCCTCGACGGCCTCGAGGTGGTATCCCACGGATTCGCCGAGGGGCCCTTCCGGCAGGCGGCGGAGATCCTGTTCCTGGGCGGGCGCCGGGGGGCGGTGGAGGTGTTCTACGTCGAACCACGGCCGGATTCCGACGAGGGCCCGTTCCTGGCCGAGGAGCGCAGCCTGATCGACGATGTCGCATGGCAGGTGGGCCTGATCCGGCAGCGCCGCCTCTCGGCGGAGGAGCGTTCGCGGATGGAGGAGCAGCTCCGGAGCGCCGACCGGCTGGCCTCCGTGGGACGTCTCGCCGCCGGCGTGGCGCACGAGCTCAACGAACCGCTGGCCGCGATCCTGGGCTACGCCGAGCTCATCGGCCAGAACTTCGGCCTGCCCGACGCCACCTCCCGAGACCTGGGCCAGATCGTCTCGGCCACGCTGCGAGCCCGCGAGATCGTCCGGAAGCTGCTCGTGTTCGCCCGGCGGGTGCCGCCGGAGCGGCGCCCCGTGAAGCTCGAGCCCATCATCCGCGACGCGCTGCTGCTGCTGCGGGCGCGCTGCGAGCGCGCGGGGGTTCGAGTGGCGCTGCAGTCCGGGCCCGGATTGCCGGAGATCGTGGCCGACGCGGGGCAGCTGCAGCAGGTGGTGCTCAACCTGTGTGCGAACGCGGTCCAGAGCATGGCCCGGGGGGGCACGCTGCGCGTGTCCACGGTCCCGGCCGGCGGCGGGGTGCTGCTGACCGTGGAGGACGACGGCGAGGGCATGACCGAGGAAGTCTGCCGGCAGATCTTCACACCATTCTTCACCACCAAGGGCGTGGGCCAGGGAACCGGGCTTGGCCTCTCGGTGGTGCATGGCATCGTGACCGGCCACGGCGGCACCATCCGCGTGGAGAGCGAGCCGGGCCGAGGCACGCGCTTCGAGGTGCTGCTGCCGCCGGAGCCCCCCGAGGGCCCGCCGGCGGGGGAGCCGTTGCCCGATGAAACCTGAAGCGCGCATCCTGCTGGTGGACGACTCGCCGTCCACGCTGGAGGTCCTGGAGCGGCACCTTTCGGCGGAGGGCCATTCGGTGGCCGCGGCCGACGGCACCCGTCGGGCGCTGGAGCTGCTGTCACGGGACCCGTTCGACCTGGTCATCGCCGATCTGCGGATGCCCGACGGCGACGGCATGGACCTGGTGCGGCACGTGCGTGAGCGGCTGCCGGACACGGAAGTGATGATGATCACCGGCTACGCCACCATCCAGGGTGCGGTGGATGCCGTGAAGACCGGCGCGGCCGAGTACCTGGCCAAGCCGTTCACGCGCGAGGAACTGCTGGCTGCCGTGGAGCGCGCGCTGGAGAGGTTGCGCACCACCCGCAGGGCCTGCGGCACGGCGCGGGACAACCGCTTCGGGCTGGTGGGCGAGTGCGAGCCGATGGTGGCGGCGTTTGCAGCGATGGAGCGGCTGGCGGGCTCCGAGTCGCGGGTGCTGTTCCTGGGCGAGCCCGGCACCGGGCGCTCGACCGCCGCGCGCGCGCTCGCGGCCCTCGACCGCCCGGGCCGGACGTTGGTCGAAGCCTCCCTCGCGGGGCCGGAAGACCCCGTGGAACTGCTCAAGCGGGCCGCCGGAGGCACGGTGCTGCTGCACGACGCGGCGTGGGCGCCGCCCTCGCGGCTGGAGGCGCTGGGGCGCGTGCTGTCACGGCGGGGCCTCCGCGAGGCGAGGGTGCTGGCCGTGGCCGAGCCGGACCTGGCGGAACTTGCGACCCACGGGAAGCTGATGCGGGAAGTGCTCGGGGCGCTGGCGGAGGTGCAGATCGCGCTGCCGCCGCTCCGGGAGCGCGGCGGCGACATCTCCGCCCTGGCGGAGCACTTCGCGGCCCGCCTGCCCGCGACCGGAGCGGGCCCGGCGTTCGCCGGGTCCGCCCGGGCCGCGTTGCTGGCCTACGGCTGGCCGGGCAACCTCACGGAGCTGCGCCAGGTGGTCGCCACCTCGCTTTCCCGAAGCGCTGCCCGTCCGCTGGAGCGTCGGGACCTGCCCGCGGCGATCCGGGAGACCTCGGAGGCGTCGACCCAAACGCTGGCCGAGGTGGAGATCGGGCACATCCGGCGCGTGCTGGCCTCCGTGGGCGGAAACAAGAGCCGCGCCGCCGCGCTCCTGGGCATCAATCGCAAGACCCTGACCGACAAGCTGCGCCCCGGGCCGGCCTGAGGCGCGGCGCGCCCGGCGCCGTCTAGAAGGGCAGGATCGCCTCGAACATCAGCGTGGTCTGGGACTTCGTCCCGCCGCCTTCCCTGTCGAACACCGCCGCGTCCGACCAGTCGTGGCGCAGGTCGGCCCGCAGCAGCATGCCTCCGGCCACGCGCAGCTCCGGCGTGAGCGTGACCTCCCTGACCTTCTGGGCGGTGCCGGTGCGCGCCCCCTGCCGGTCGCGGAAATACTCGCCGCGCGCGGCCACCGAAAACCCGCCGGCCACGACCACGCGCGCGTATCCCGCCAGGCCCTCCCACTGGGCGTCGGCCCGCCCCGAGTCGGCAGCGGCGATCTCGTGACCCAGGTCGGCGTTGAGCCCCAGCGTCACCCGCGGGTGCATCTTCCACGTGATCACCACGTCGGCCAGGCTGCGCCGGCTGCTGTCGTTCCCCGCCTGCTCCGGTCCGGCAAGCGCGTTGAGGAACACGGTCAACGCCGGCGTGGGAGTCCATGCCAGTTGGCCGCCGAAGGTGAGCGCGCCGTTGTTGTCCCGGGCGTTGTCCCATCCGTTCATCACGCAGGCCTGCGCGCTGAGCCGCGGGCCGAGCGCATAGCTCAGGCGCAGCCCGGTGTGCGTGAACGGGATGGCGTAGCCGAACAGGAACGAGCGGGTGGCGTTGTCGTTGAAACCGTCGTAGCCGTCGATTACCTCGGCGCCCGTGTGGGTGATGAACTTGCCGAGATCCATCCTCAACCCGGAACCCACGGGGGCCACGTAGCCAAGGTAGGCCTGCTGCAGGTCCATGTCCCCCGCCTCACCGGTCTTCGGATCGCGGAACAGCCCCGCGGCCGCCGCCACGCGTGGCACCGAGGATCCGGTCGCGAGGTCGAATCGGAAGCCCGCGTGCCCGGGGCCGGCCGGCGACTGCTGCACCACCAGCTCCAGCAGGTCCAGGCGCCAGGTGTTGTCATCCGTGTCGAACACCCGCAGCGCGTTGGTCCTGCTGCCGGGGCGGTTGAAGCTGTGCGAAATGGACGATTCCACCAGCCCATTGAGAGTGATGGACTGGTACCAGGGCCGGGTGGAAGTACTGTCTGCGGCCCGCACGGGCCCGGCCCAGGCTCCGGCCGCCAGGATTGCAGCCAGGGCCAGCGGGGCCGCCACGCGGAACCTTGAGGATCCGGCGTTTCCCACGCTACACCCCCGCTTCCAGGTATGCCTGCTCGCCGTGCAGCGCCTCGTCCAGCCCGATCTCCTCGTGTCCCTCCTCCACGCGCACCTTCACCACGCGATCGATCAGCCACAGCATGATCCAGGTGAACGTGAAGGCCCACACCGAGGAGCCCAGGACCGCGCCACACTGCGCCAGGAAGAAGCCGGGGTTGCCTGCGAGCAGCCCGTTCACGCCGCCGTTGGCCGCCGGGTTCCAAGTGGTGGTGGCAAACACGCCCAGGAGGATGATCCCCAACATCCCCCCCACGCCGTGCACCCCCCACACGTCCAGCGCATCGTCCCACTGCATCCGGTTCTTGAGCGCCACCGCGAAGAAGCACACCACGCCCGCCGCGGTCCCGATCAGCGCCGCGATGGAAGGCGACACGTACCCCGCGGCCGGGGTGATGGTGGCCAGTCCGGCCACCGCGCCCGTGAGCAGGCCCAGGAACTTGGGCTTCCGGCTGGTCATCCAGTCCACCGCCAGCCAGGCGATGGCGGCGAAGGAGGCCGCGATGTCGGTGTTGAGGAACGCCACCGCGGTAACCGAGTCCACCCGGAATTCCGAGCCGGCGTTGAAGCCATACCAGCCGAACCACAGCAGCCCGGTGCCCAGGGCCACCAGCGGGATGCTGTGCGGCCCGCGGTCCGCCACCTTGCGCCGCCCCACGTAGAGCACCGACGCCAGTGCCGCCATGCCGGCGATGTTGTGCACCACGATGCCGCCGGCGAAGTCCCGCACCCCCCACACGCCCAGGATCCCGCCACCCCACACCATGTGCACGAAGGGGAAGTAGACCAGCAGCAGCCAGGCGGTCAGGAACAGGAAGTACGCCTTGAAGGTGACGCGGTTGGCGAACGCACCGGTGATCAGGGCCGGCGTGATGATCGCGAACATCATCTGGTAGGCGCAGAACACGATCATCGGGATGGTCGCGTTCGGCGAGGGGGCGGCGAGGGTCACGTTGCGCAGGAAAGCCCAGTCGAGGTTCCCGACGATGCCGGCGAAGTCGGTCCCGCTCTTGTAGTCACCGGAGAAGCACATCGAGAAACCGCATACCCACCAGAGCACAGTGGTCCAGCCCATGGAAACGAAGCTCTGGATCATGATCGCGAGCACGTTTCGGCGGCCCACCAGGCCGCCGTAGAAGAACGCCAGGCCGGGCGTCATGAGCATGACCAGGCTGCTGCAGAGCAGCATGAAGCCGGTGTTGCCAGTGTCGAGTTGTAGCATCCGCATCCCCCATGTGCAGCGGCCAGCCGCCGGCCCCCGGCGGCTGCACTCCGCATGCCCCGGTCGCTCCGAAGCATGAGTGGGTAAAAACCACCCACCAGCGGGTAAGAATACCTCGGTTTGCGGTATCGAAAAAGGACAATTCCGGCCCGGGCCGGGATCAGCGCCGCGACAACCGGCATGGGGACGTCCAACGCCCGATGGGCGGCGGCGACCATGAGCCGGCCCCGGGTGGCCCCGGGGATCTACTTCGCCCGCCTGCTCTCGCGCGAGGGCTCGCTGGTGACCAGGCTGGTGGCCACGGGGCGGTAGCCACAGGGCGGGCAACCATGCCCGCCCGCCCCTCCCGTGAGCGGCAGGCATGAAAGCCTGCCCCACAGCTGCTGCCGGGCACCCGGCACCATGAGAAAGCGCCGACTCCCACAGGGGGGGCGGCGCTTTCGTCCATTCATGCTCTCGCCGCGCTGCGGCGCCCGGTGGGGTCTCAGTACGACCGGAACAACTTCCCCCACTCGCTCTGCATCACCGCGTTCACCCGGCCCTTGCCGATGAAGGGGTACCAGAACCCGTCGTGGTAGAGCCGGGACGCGAGGAACGACCACGGCACGATGGGCGAGCGCAGCAGGATGTTCTCCAGCGGCTTGAGCGGGCCCCAGTAGATCAGCTTCTGGCCGCGCGAGGCGAAGGTGTCCTCGTCCTTGCGGAACCCGTAGTTCACCGCGGAGATGTCCTCGCCCACGATCTCGATCTCCTTCGGGTCCCCCACGCCCAGCCCGGCCTCGTGCGCCAGGCGGATGAACTTCATCTCCATGGGATCGAAGCCCATCATCCTGGCCGCGATGGCGTCAATGGCCACGCAGTCGTTGCTGGCCAGGATGTAGTTCTTGATGTGCGGGCGCATGGCGCGCGGTCCGGGGCCGTCGCCGGCGATGGTGCCGTCCATGACCGCGAAGATACCGGGGTGGATCTCCTTCTGGATCCGCAGCAGGTCCACGAGCGTCTCGTGGATCACGCTGTGGGTCCAGTGGCGGTTCAGGTTCAGCAGCCCCCCGAAGGCATTCTTCATCGCGCCGGTGGTGCCGGTGAACACGTGCGTCTTGGTGGTCGGCAGGTGGATCACGTTCCGGCCGATCAGGCTCTCCGGAACCTCGATGCCGTTGGGAAACACCTTGTCCAGCACCAGCATCGGCGACTTGGGCTGGTACTTGATCCACTTCGTGGGCGGCTCGTTGAGGTAGGCGATGGGCACGCCGAACTTGTCCAGCACCGGCTGCAGCCGGTTGTTCACCGCGCCCTCGCGGCAGTCCACCACCACGGTCTTGTTCTGCGCCGCCACCAGGCGCTTCGGATCCCAGCCGTCCGCGACCAGCTTGCCGATCACGCCGTCCAGCTGCCACGGCGTGGTGGAGCAGGCCGGCATGTACACATGCCAGGAAATGTTGATTCGCAGGCAGGTCTCGTGGTCCTTCGAGAGCTCCTGCGAGTAGCCCGCCAGGTCCATCAGGCGGCCGTAGTCCTGCACCACCTGGCCGGGACTCGTCTTGAGGACGGCGACTTTCGAGCGTGCCACTCTGGGTTCTCCTGTTGCGGCTGAAGGCGTGCACCGTGGGGCAGGCCTTCATGCCTGCCACGAGGCTATCCCGATTCTCGGCAGGCACGAATGCCTGCCCTGCCTGGGGTTTCGTCGGGGTCCAACGCCCCGGTCACATCGGCGTGACACCCTCCTTGAGCAGGGAACGCGCGATCACCAGGCGCTGGATCTCCGAGGTGCCCTCGTAGATCTCCATCACCCGGGCGTCGCGGTAGTGGCGCTCCACCAGGTACTCCCGCACGTAGCCGTAGCCGCCGTGCACCTGGATGGCCCTGTGGGCCACGAACGTCGCGGCTTCGGACGCGAACAGCTTGGCCATCGCGGCCTGCCGTCCGAAGGGCATCTTCCGGTCGCGCATCCACGCCGCGCGGTAGGTGAGCAGGCGGGCCGCCGCCACGCGGCGGGCCATGTCGGCGATCATCCACTGCACCGGCTGCAGGTCGCAGATCGGCCCGCCGAACGCCTTGCGCACCCGCGAGTACTTCACCGCGTGCTCGAAGGCGGCCTGGGCCACCCCCAGCGCCTGCGCGGCCACGCCGATGCGGCCGCCGTCGAGGGCGGCCATGGCGAACTTGAAGCCCTCGTTCTCGCCGCCCAGGCGGTTGGCCACCGGCACCCGGCAGTCCTCCAGGGTCAGCCCCAGGGTGTCCGAGGCCCGCAGACCCATCTTGTCTTCCTTCTTGCCGTACACCAGGCCCGGGGCCCCGCGCTCCACCAGGAACGCCGACAGGCCCTTCGAACCGCGGGACTTGTCGGTGACGGCGTAGATGGTGAACAGGCCGGCGCGGGAGCCGTTGGTGACCCAGTTCTTGGCGCCGTTGAGCACGTAATGGTCCCCGTCGCGCACCGCGGTGGTGCTGAGATTGGATGCGTCGGAACCCGCGTCCGGTTCGCTCAGGCAGAACGCCCCCAGCATCCCCTTGGCCATCCGGGGCAGGTAGCGCTTCTTCTGGTCCTCGGTGCCGTAGGTCAGGATGGGCCACGCGCCCACCGAGTTGTGCACCGCCACGGTGATGGCCAGCGACGCCGACACGCGGGCGATCTCCTCCACCACCAGCGTGGAGGTCAGGTAGTCGTAGGCGTTGCCGCCGAACTCGTCGGGGATGGCCAGGCCCATGAACCCCAGCTCCGCCACCTGGCTCATCACCGCCTCGGGGATGGCGCCATCGGATTCCCACTTCTCAGAGGCGGGGCCCCACTCCTTCTGCGCCAGCTCCCGGACCAGGTCGCGGACTTCGAGCTGCTCGGGCGTGAGATCGAAGTTCATGCCACCCCCTCGAACGCCTTCAGCACGTTCAGCGCGATCACCATCTTCTGGATCTCCGAGGTGCCCTCGTAGATCTCGCAGATCTTGGCGTCGCGGTAGTAGCGCTCCACCTTGTACTCGGCCAGGTACCCGTAACCGCCGTGGATCTGCACCGCGTGGTTGGCGCACATGGTGGCCGACTCGGCCGCGAACAGCTTGGCCATGGACGATTCCAGGTTGTGCGGCCGACCCTGGTCCTTGAGCCACGCGGCCTGGCAGGTGAGCATGCGCGACGCGTCCACCGCGGTGGCCATGTCCGCGAGCATCGCCTGGATGGCCGGGAACTCGCCGATCCTCCGGTCGAACTGGCTGCGCTCCGTGGCGTAGCGCTGCGCCGCCTCCAGGGAGGCCTGCGCGATGCCCACGGCCTGTGCGGCGATCCCGATGCGCCCGCCGGCGAGCGTGTCCAGCGCCACCTTGTAGCCCGCGCCCTCGGGACCCAGCATGTTGGCGGACGGCACGCGGCAGTCCACGAACGCGATCTCGCGGGTGTCGGAGGCGTGGATGCCCAGCTTGTGCTCCTTCTGGCCCTTCTTCACGCCCTCGCGGTCCGCCTCGATCACGAACGCGGTGATGCCGCGCGTTCCCTTCGCCTTCTCGGTGGTGGCGTAGGCGAGCAGGTGGGTGGCCGGGCCGGCGTTGGTGACGAACAGCTTCGTGCCGTTCAGGACCCAGTCGTTCCCGTCGCGGACCGCGGTGGTCTCCTGGTTCGCGGCGTTGGACCCGGCGTTGGGCTCGGTGAGGCAGTACGCGCCCAGGTACTCCCCGCGCGCCAGCGGCTCCAGGAAGCGCTTCTTCTGCTCGTCATTGGCGTACTTCAGCAGCGGGTAGCACACCAGGGAGTTATTGACCGAGGCGATCACGCCGTGGGAGGCGCACGCGCGCGAGAGCTCCTCGATGGCCACCACGTAGGACACGTAGTCCAGCCCCGCGCCGCCGAACTCCTCCGGCACGAACATGCCCAGGAGGCCCAGCTCGGCCATCTTCTTCACGTTCTCTTCGGGAAAGCGGTGGGTGGCGTCAATGTCGGCGGCGATCGGCTCGATCTCGGACTGGGCGAACTCGCGCACCATGGTGCGCACCGCCTGCTGCTCTTCGTTGAGGAGAAAGTCCATGTCGTGTGTGGGAGGGCGGGCCGCCCGAAGCGGGGCGGCCCGCCCGCGGCCCCCGCTATCCGGCCTGGCTGTAGTCGTAGAATCCCCGGCCGGACTTCCTGCCGAGGTAGCCCGCCTGCACCATCTTGATCAGCAGCGGGCACGGACGGTACTTCGGGTCCCCGAGGCCCTCGTGCAGCACGCGCAGGATGTTCAGGCAGATGTCCAGCCCGATGAAGTCCGCCAGCTGCAGCGGGCCCATGGGGTGCGCCATGCCCAGCTTCATCACGCTGTCCACGGCATCCCGGTCCGCGACGCCCTCCATCACCGTGTAGCAGGCCTCGTTGATCATCGGCATCAGGATGCGGTTGGCCACGAAGCCGGGGTAATCGTTCACCGGCACCGGCACCTTGCCCAGGTCCTTCGCCAGCGCCTCGGTGGCGGCGTAGGTGGCGTCGCTGGTCTGCAGCCCGCGGATCACCTCCACCAGCTTCATCATCGGCACCGGGTTCATGAAGTGCATCCCGATCACCTTCTCGGGGCGGCCGGTGGCGGCCGCAAGGGCGGTGATGGGGATGGCCGAGGTGTTGGTGGCCAGCACCGCGTGCGCGGGGGCCGTCCGGTCGAGCTCCTTGAAGATCGCCTTCTTCACCTCCAGGTCCTCGAACACCGCCTCGATCACCCAGTCGGCGTCCTTCACCTCGCCCAGCGAAGTGGAGGTCTTCAGCCGCGCCAGCGCCGCGTCCTTGTCCGCGGCGGTGATCGCCTCCTTCTTGATCAGCCGGTCCATGGAGCCGCCGATGGTCTTCACCGCGCGGTCCAGCGCCGGCGCCTGCGAGTCGAGCAGCTGCACCTGGTAGCCCTTCTGCGCCAGCACCTGGGCGATGCCGTTGCCCATGGTGCCCGCCCCCACCACCGCGACGGTCTTCACCGCCGTGCCGTGCGTCTCCACTGCCGAGAACTTTCGCGTCGTCATACCGCCTCCACCGCCAGGGCCACGGCACCGCCGCCACCCAGGCACAACGTCGCCAGCCCGCGCTTCGCCTTGCGGTCGCCCATCGCGTGCAGCAGGGTCACCAGGATGCGCGCGCCGCTCGCGCCGATGGGGTGCCCGATGGCGATCGCGCCGCCCCACACGTTCACCCGCGCCCAGTCCCAGCCCAGCTCGCGGCCGTCGGCCAGCGCCTGGGAGGCAAACGCCTCGTTGGCCTCGATCAGGTCGTAGTCGCCGATCTTCGTGCCGGTCTTCTGCAGCAGCGCGTTCACCGCGGACACCGGCGCGTAGAACAGCCGCCTGGGCTCCACGTGGGCCGTGGCGTAGCCGGTCACCACCGCCAGCGGCTTCTTCCCGAGCGCCTTTGCCTTCTCCTCGCTCATGAGCACCAGCGCCGCGGCGCCGTCGTTCAGGGTCGAGGCGTTGCCGGCGGTCACCACGCCCTCCTTGTCGAAGGCGGGCTTGAGCTTCGCGAGGCTCTCCAGCGTGGTGTCGCCGCGCACGCCCTCGTCCTTCGCCACCTTCAGCGGGTCGCCCTTCTTCTGCGGCAGCAGCACCGGGACGATCTCCTTGTCGAACCGGCCCTCGGCCTGCGCCTTCGCGGCCTTCTGCTGGCTCTCCACGGAGAACTTGTCCAGGTCCTCGCGGCTGATCTTCGAGTTCGAGGCGGTGAACTCCGCCAGGTTGCCCATGTGACAGTGGTTGTAGGCGCAGCTGAGGCCGTCGGAGACCAGCGCGTCGAGCACCTGGCCGTTGCCGTAGCGGTAGCCGGTGCGCCCCTGCGGCAGCAGGTAGGGGGCGAGGCTCATGTTCTCGGTGCCGCCCGCCACCACCACCTCCGCGTCGCCGGCCTTGATGGCCTGTGCGGCCAGCATCACCGCCTTCAGCCCGGAGCCGCACACCTTGTTCACGGTGAAGGCGTTGGTGCCGTCGGGCATGCCCCCCGCGAGCGCCGACTGCCGCGCGGGGTTCTGCCCCACGCCCGCCTGCACCACGTTGCCCATGATGACCTCGTCCACCTGGCCGCCCTCCAGGCCGGCGCGGACCAGCGCCTCCCGGATGGCGATCCCGCCCAGCTGCGGGGCGGTGAGCGAGGCCAGCCCGCCCATGAACTTGCCCACCGGCGTGCGGGTGGCGGAGACGATCCAGACGTGTTTCATGGTTCCCTTCCTCCCCTGGACTCCGTGACGGTCCTACAGTTCCTTCAGCACCTCGCGCGAAATGACCACCCTCTGGATCTCGCTGGTCCCCTCCCCGATCTCCATCAGCTTCGCGTCACGCAACATCCTCTCCACCGGCAGGTCGCGCATGTAGCCGATCCCGCCGTGGATCTGGATGGAGCGGTCGGCGCACCAGGTGCCCGTCTCCGATGCGAACAGCTTGGCCATGGCCGACTGCTTGTTGAACGGCAGGCCCGCCGACTTTCGGCGCGCGGCGTCGTACACCAGGTGCCGCGCGGCCTCGATGCGGGTGGCCATGTCCGCGAGCATGAACTGGATGCCCTCGAACTCGCAGATGGGCTTGTCGAATTGCTTGCGCTCCCGGGAGTACTTCACCGCGGCCTCGAAGGCGCCCTGCGCGATGCCCAGCGCCAGCGCGCCGATCGAGATTCGCCCGCCGGCCAGCGTCTTCAGGAACTGCTTGAATCCCTCGCCCTCGTTGCCCAGCAGGTTCTCGCGCGGGATGAAGCAGTCCTCGAAGATCAGCTCCACGGTGTCGGACCCGCGCAGGCCCATCTTGTTCTCCTTCTTGCCCACGCGGTAGCCCTTGGCGCCCTTCTCCACGATGAACGCGCAGATGCCGCGCGTGCCGGCGTCGCGGTTGACCCGCGCGGTGAACACGCACACGTCGGCATAGGTGCCGTTGGTGATGTAGATCTTGTTCCCGTTCACGACCCAGCCGCCGTCCGCGGGCCGGGCGAAGGTCTGCGTGCCGCCGGCGTCGCTGCCGGCGTTGGGCTCGGTGAGCCCGAAGCACGCCAGGGACTGGCCCGAGAGCAGCTTCGGCAGGTACTTCTTCCTCTGCGCCTCGGTGCCGAAGTCGTGGATGGGCCCGCAGCCCAGCGAGGTGTGCGCCGCGAAGGTGATGGCCGTGGAGCCGCACACCCGCGCGATCTCCTCCACCGCGATCACGTACGCCAGCGCGTCCATGCCCGCCCCGCCGTACTCTTCCCCGTACGGCAGGCCGAGGAAGCCCAGCTCGCCCATCTGGCGGATGCTGTCCATGGGGAACTCGCAGGACTCGTCGCGCGCCGCGGCGGTGGGTTTCACCACCTCCTCGGCGAACTGGCGGGCGGTGGCCCGCACCTGCAGGTGGTCTTCGGTGAGCTCCGCCATCGGCGCGGCGCCGGGGACGGCCGTCTGCGTTGCCATGGGTGTCTCGTCTCCCGTGTTGATGTCCTGGGACGCCTACACGTCCATCTCGGGCACGTCGCCGCGCACGACCAGGTCGGCGGCGGTGGCCTTGCGGATCTCCTCGACGCTCACCCCGGGGGCGCGCTCCAGCAACACCAGCCCCTCGGGCGTCACGTCGATCACGGCCAGCTCGGTGATGACCCGGTCCACGCAACGCTTGCCGGTGATCGGCAGGGTGCACTTCTTCAGCACCTTGGAGCTGCCGTCCTTGGCCACGTGCTGCATCATCACCACCACGCGGCGCGTGCCCGCCACCAGGTCCATCGCCCCGCCCATCCCCTTCACCATCTTGCCGGGGATCATCCAGTTGGCCAGGTTGCCCTCCTGGTCCACCTCCATGGCGCCCAGGATGGTGAGGTCCATGTGGCCCCCGCGGATCATGGCGAACGAGTCGGCGCTGGAGAAGTACGACGCGCCGGGCAGCACGGTCACGGTCTGCTTGCCCGCGTTGATCAGGTCCGGGTCTTCCTCGCCCTCGAACGGGAACGGGCCCACGCCCAGGATCCCGTTCTCGCTCTGGAACGTCAGCTTCATGTCCGGCGGCAGGTGGTTGGCCACCAGCGTCGGCATGCCGATGCCCAGGTTCACGAAGAAGCCGTCCTGGAGCTCCCTAGCGGCCCTTAGGACGATTCGTTCTTTGCTCGATACGCTTTTCATATCGCGTGCCCCTGAACAGGTAGTCGACGTAGATGCCGGGCGTGTGGACGTGGTCGGGATCGAGCGCGCCGGGCGCCACGATCTCCTCCGCTTCCACCAGGGTCTTGTCCGCGGCGGTGGCCATCATGGGGTTGAAGTTGCGCGCCGAGGCCCGGTACACCAGGTTGCCCAGCGGGTCCGAGCGCCACGCCTTGACCAGCGCGAAATCGGCCCACAGACCGGTCTCGAGCACGTATTCGCGGTCCGCGAGCACCCGCACTTCCTTGCCCTCGGCCACCATCGTGCCCACGCCCGTGGGGGTGTAGAAGCCGCCGATCCCGGCGCCGCCGGCGCGGATGCGCTCGGCGAAGGTGCCCTGCGGCACGAACTCCACCTCCAGCTCGCCTTCCAGGTACTGCCGCTCGAACTCCGCGTTTTCGCCCACGTAGCTGGAGACCATCTTGCGCACCTGGCGCGTCTGCAGGAGCACGCCCAGGCCGAAGTCATCCACGCCGGCGTTGTTGCTGATGAAGACAAGGTCCTTCCACCCGCCCTCGCGGATGGCCGCGATCAGGTGCTCGGGGATGCCGCACAGCCCGAAGCCGCCGGCCATCACCGTCGCTCCCGAGCGGAAGCCCGCCTTCTCCAGGGCCTCCGCGGCGTCCTTCACGATCTCACAGGCCAATCAGGTCCTCCCCTGCGGCGCGGCGCCGCTTCCCGGCCCGGGGCGCGCCGCCGCGCCCGTGGTGCGCTTCCCTACGGGGCGAGGTGCTGCTTCGCCCACTCCCGGATGTATGTCACGATCTCGGCGGTCGTCGTGCCGGGGCCGAACAACTTCCCGACCCCCTTCTGCGTGAGTGCCGCCATGTCCTCCTCGGGGATGATCCCGCCCCCGGTGAGCAGCATCTGCCCGGCGCCCTTCTCCTCGAGCAACTGGCGGACCTTCGGGAAGAGCGTCATGTGGGCGCCCGAGATCACCGACAGCGCCACCACGTCCACGTCCTCCTGGATGGCGGCTTCCACGATCATCTCCGGGGTCTGGTGCAGCCCGGTGTAGATGACCTCCATCCCGGCGTCCCGCAGCGCCGCAGCCACCACCTTGGCCCCGCGATCGTGGCCGTCGAGGCCGGGCTTGCCCACCAGCACGCGAATCTTGCGTTCCATCCGTTCTCCTCCCGAATCCCCTGCGGGCGGCGCGCTAGAACTCCGCCGGCTCGCGGTAGTCCCCGAACACCTGGCGGAGCGCGTCGCGGATCTCCCCCTCGGTGGCGTACAGGCGGGCGCAGTCCAGGATCCTCTCCACCAGGTTGGCCTTGCCGTCGCGCGCGGCGGTGGTGAGCGCCGCCAGGCGGTCCTTCACCGCGCCGTGGTCGCGGCCCGCCTTGAGCTTCTTCAGCGAGGCGACCTGTTCCTTCTCCACGTCCTCGTCGATGCGCAGGATGGGGATGGTCAGCGGCTCGTCGGTGACGAACTCGTTCACCCCCACGATGATCCGCTCCCGACGCTCGATTTCCTGCTGGTAGCGGTAGGCGCTGCGCGCGATCTCGCGCTGGAAGAAGCCCTCCTCGATGCAGCGGATCACGCCGCCGCGGCGGGCGATCTCGTCGAAGTAGGCCTGCGCCTCCTGCTCCAGCCGCCGGGTGACCGACTCCACGTAGTACGAGCCAGCCAGCGGGTCGATGGTGTTCACCACACCCGTCTCGTAGGCCAGCACCTGCTGCGTGCGCAGCGCGATCTGCACCGCCTTTTCGCTGGGCAGCGCCAGCGTCTCGTCCATCGAGTTCGTATGCAGCGACTGGGTGCCGCCCAGCACCCCGGCCAGCGCCTCGTAGGCGGTGCGCACGATGTTGTTCTCGGGCTGCTGGGCCACCAGCGACACGCCGGCGGTCTGGGTGTGGAAGCGCAGCAGCCACGACTCGCGCTTCTTCGCGCCGTACTTGTCGCGCATGGCGCGCGACTCGCGCTTCTTCGCGCCGTACTTGTCGCGCATGGCGCGCGCCCAGATGCGGCGGGCGGCGCGGTACTTGCCGATCTCCTCGAAGAAGTCCAGGTGCGAGTTCCAGAAGAAGCTCAGGCGCGGCGCGAACTCGTCCACGTCCATGCCCGCGGCGATGCCCGCCTCCACGTAGGCGAAGCCGTCGGCGAGCGTGAACGCCAGCTCCTGCGCCGCCGTGGCGCCGGCCTCGCGGATGTGGTAGCCGGAGATGGAGATGGTGTTCCACTGCGGCACGTTCTTCGAGGCGAACGCCATCAGGTCGGTGATGATGCGCATCGAGGGATGCGGCGGGAAGCACCACGTCTTCTGGGCGATGTACTCCTTCAGGATGTCGTTCTGGAGCGTGCCGCGCAGCTTCGCCAGCGGCACGCCGCGCTTCTCCGCGCACGCGAGATAGAAGGCGAACAGGATCGCCGCCGGGCCGTTGATGGTCATCGAGGTGGACACCTGGCCCTGGTCGATGCCGCCGAAGAGCACCTCCATGTCCGCCAGGGAGTCGATGGCCACGCCGGTCACGCCCACCTCGCCGGCGGCGATGGGGGCGTCCGAGTCGTAGCCCATGATGGTGGGGTTGTCGAAGGCCACCGAAAGACCGGTCTGGCCGCGGCCCAGCAGGAACTTGTACCGGGCGTTGGTGTCGCGCGCCGTGCCGAAGCCCGAAAACTGCCGCATGGTCCACAGCCGGGTGCGGTACATGCTGGCGTGGATGCCGCGGGTGAACGGGTATTCGCCGGGCAGTCCCAGGTCGCGGTCGTAATCGAAGCCGTCCGCGTCGAGCGGAGTGTACAGCGGCTGGTTCGGCGCGCCCGAGATCGTGTCGAAGGAGATCTCGCGGGCCGGGGACTTCTGGAGCTGCTCCTGCCACTCGCGGTAGGCCTCCGCGAGGTCGCGGCGGCCGGTTCCGCGCGCGGCGGTGCCGGCGGGGGTCGCGGGGTCCATGTGCCTGGGGCTCGACATCGTCTCTCCTTGGGGGGGGTTCGCGCGGACCCGGGCCCGCTTCCCCTACGCTCCGCCTGCCGGCGGGCGGCCCGTCCCGGCCGTCTTCAGAAGTTCCGCGGCCCAGCGCTCGGCGGCGAGGTACGGGCTCTGCTCACCCGACATCACCGCGTCCACCAGCGTCTCCAACTCCGCGCGCGGGGCCCGCTCCAGCACCGCGCGGGTCACCGCCTCGCGCGTCAGTTCGAGGATCCGGCCGCGCACCGCCTCGCGGTGCCGCCGGCCCAGCGCGCCGGTCTGGTTCAGCCACTCCCAGTGGCGGTCCAGCGCCTCGCGCAGCGCGTCCACACCCTCGCCGCTCACGGCGACGGTCTGCAGCACCTGCGGCCGCCAGCGGCCGGCCCAGCTTTTCAGCCCCAGCGCGCTCTCGATGTCGCCCGCCAGCCGGTCGGCGCCCTCGCGGTCGGCCTTGTTGATCACGAAGATGTCCGCGATCTCCATCAGCCCCGCCTTAAGCGCCTGGATGGAGTCGCCGGACTCCGGCACCACCACCACCACAGTGGTGTCCGCGGCCGAGGCCACGTCCAGCTCCGACTGGCCCACTCCCACGGTCTCGAGCAGGATGCGCTCGGCCCCGTAGGCGTCCAGCGCCTCGCACACCTCGCGCGAAGTGCCGGCCAGTCCACCCAGGCTGCCGCGCGTGGCCATGCTGCGGATGAACACGCCCGGGTCCATCGCCACCTCGGACATGCGCACGCGGTCGCCCAGCACCGCGCCGCCGCTGAACGGGCTCGTGGGATCCACCGCCACCACCCCCACCTTCAGCTCGCGCGCGCGGAGCACGCGCACCAGCTGCGAGACGAGCGTGCTCTTGCCCGCCCCGGGCGGCCCGGTGATCCCGATCCGCGGCACGAAGCGCTGGTGTGGGAACAGCTCGTGCAGCAGGCCGACGGCCTGCGGCTCGCGGTTCTCGATCCGGCTGATCACCCGCGCGAGGGCCGACTTCTCCCCCTGCAGCACTCGCTCGATGAGCGGGTCCACGCGACTCCTTGAAACAGGAACGCACACGGCACGACGACGCGGCGCGCGGGCAGCGACAACCCGGCGCCGGGAAGGCACCTGTCAATCGGGCGTAAGTTTCAACAAGTAGGAAGGTTAGCACGCACGCGCGGAGGCCGTCAACGCGTCAGGCTAGGGCCGGCCGGGCCCGCCTCCGGTCCCCGGCGACGGCGTGGGCAGCGGGCCCTGCCACGGGGCGGGACAGGCCCCGCCGCGCCAGGTCAGCCGCTCGAAGCCCGGTTCCAGCGGGATGTAGTCCTTGACCGCACCGGCATCCACCAGCGTGATGCTGGCCCGGGGGATCGGCAGCTGACACGGGAAGTGATTGAAACCATAGACACATACGCCGGGGGCCGCGGCGGAATCCGAGGCCCAGCAGGCCCCCGCGCGGAGGTCGAAGCGAACGCTCAGCACGGCGTACTCCACGGTGGAGTCCCGCCGCACCGCCTCCCTCCCGGCGGCCGTGAACCACACCAGGGCGGAACTGTCCGGGGTGAGGCAGGGGTTCTTCCGGTGGTGGTAGTAGGCTCGGGGCGCCAGGTCCATCTGCCCGGGCAGGCGCGGGTCGGCCCGGAAGAGGTTCGGGTAGGCCCCGCCTGCGCCCCCGGCCTCGAACTTGTAGGACTTCTCGCCGCAGCCGCCCTCCTGGAGCTGCCAGCTGCCGGGAAGCCCACCGGCCGGGCCGGCCACGCCGAGCTGGACGTCGGCGCCGCGGAAGGAGCGCACCCCGCGCACCGTGACGAGCAACTGGACCACGGCGGAGTCCGCATTCCGCCCTGCGATGCCGGGACCATCGCCGACCTGCCAGTACAGCCGCGCGGTGGCGCCGGCGTTCTGTCCAGCCGGGGACGGAACGGCGGAGACGCACAGCGCCAGGCATGCGAGCGCCAGGATCGGATGGACCGGCCTCATGGGACAGCCTCCGGGGTGAGGGTGGAGTCGGGGCGCGGCTCGCCCACCGAACAAAGGTACACGCCGCTCCACTGGCTCGTAAAGCCGGGCGCCCAGGCGCACGCCCGGCCGCGCGTCCGGCCGAAACGCGGGTGCCGCATCATCGCCAACGCCAGGCACCCCGTGCCCCGTCGGTGCTGCGATGTTCGACGCCTGCAGGGATCGCGCCTCAGGCGGGCCAAGTTCGCGGCTCTCAACTGCGCAAACGTGTCCAGCAGCTTCTGGAGCGAGCGATCCTTCGACGCGGTGAACATCGCCTCGCGGTCGAACACCGGGAACACCACCGCGTCGCCGTGGAGCAGGATGTGCTCGACGCGCGGCATCCAATCCGTCCGCTCCCCGTGGATCAGGTGGCCGACGATGTCGCAGGGCGTCCAGGTGCCGGGGCCTTCGCTGGCGTCGGTCCAGGCGGACGGAAGGTCCGCGAGCAGGGCGCGCAGGACCGCGGGAGTGCGGCGAAGGACGGGCACGGCGTCTTCGAATCGAAAATCCACCCGGTGGCGACTCCGTGGCGGCTTCGCCGTGACAGCCGCAGGACTGCTGCATGCATCAACGGTGTGGAAGATCCTATCCCGGTCCCGCGCGGACAAGGAGAAAGTAGCCCCGTCCCGCCCCCTCCGCTACCATCCCCTCCATGCCTTTCGGACCCTCCACCTTTCCCGCCCTGCGCCACCGCAATTTCCGGCTCCTGTGGACGGGCCAGCTGATCTCGATGGCCGGCACCATGATGCAGATGGCGGCCATCCTGTGGCACGTCTCGCTGCTGGTGCCCGCCTCGTACAAGGGGCTGGCGCTGGGGATGGTGGGCCTGGTTCGCGTGGTGCCCATCGTGGCGTTCTCGCTGCTGGGCGGCGTGGTGGCGGACGCCATGGACCGCCGCAAACTGATGCTCGCCACGCAGGCCGCCATGGCGGCCCTCGCGGCGGTGCTGGCCGTGCTCACCTTCGGGGGCGTTAACACCTTGTGGCCGATCTACCTGCTGACCGCGCTCTCCGCCGCGGCCAACTCCTTCGACAGCCCCGCACGCCAGTCGCTGCTGCCCGACCTGGTCCCGCGCGAGGACCTGCCCAACGCGATCAGCCTCAACAGCATCATGTTCCAGGCCGCCTCGGTGATCGGCCCCTCGCTCGCGGGCGTGGTGATCGCCACGCTGGGGGTGGGCTGGGTGTACGCCCTCAATGCAGTTTCTTTCCTGGCGGTGCTCGCGGGGCTGCTGATGATCCGGGGCGTGCCCGGACACGCTGCCGGCAGCCAGCGCGACATCAGCCTGGCGGCCGCGCGCGACGGGCTGCGCTTCGTATTCTCCAGCCCACTCATCCGCTCCGCCATGCTGCTGGACTTCTTCGCCACGTTCTTCGCGTCGGCCACGGCACTGCTGCCGATCTTCGCGCAGGACATTCTCCAGGTGGGCGCGCGTGGCTACGGCTGGCTGTACGCCGCACCGTCGGTGGGAGCGCTGGTGGCGGGCCTGTGGATGGCGAAGTGGGTGGAGCGCATCGGCAGGCGCGGCGTGGTGCTGCTGTGGGCGGTCGCGGGCTACGGCCTGGCCACGGTGGTGTTCGGCTTCTCGCGCAGCTTCTGGCTCACCTTCACCTGCCTCGCGCTCACCGGGGCCACCGACACCGTGGGCATGGTGCTGCGCAACATCATCCGCCAACTGGCCACTCCCGACCACCTGCGCGGGCGCATGACCAGCGTGAACATGATCTTCTTCATGGGCGGCCCGCAGCTGGGAGAACTGGAGGCGGGGATGGTGGCGCAGGGATTCGGGGCGCCGGTCTCGGTAATCACCGGGGGGATCGGGTGCCTCGTGGCCGCGGGGTGGACCGCCGCGCGCACGCCGGAGCTGACGGGCTACCACAAATCGTGAGGGCGCGCGTCGGCGCGCCCTCGAGGTGCATTCGTGGTGCGGAGGCGCCGCGGCCGCGTCGCGGCCTCCTTCGGCGCGCCGGACCTTCCGCGATTACGTCGTCTCCGCCTCCCACAGCGGTTCGTCCTCGCCCCGCGCCTGCGCGGACCACCTTCCCAGCACGAACAGGTAGTCGCTCAGCCGGTTAAGGTACGGCAGGTCGTGCTCCGTGACCGGCTCCTCGCGCACGAGCTGCACCAGCAGCCGCTCGGCGCGCCGGCACACGGTGCGGGCCTGGTGCAGGTAGGCGCTCACCCAGCCACCACCGGGCAGCACGAAGCTCTCTAGCATCGGCAGGCCGGCATTCAGCCGGTCGATGTCCTGTTCCAGTTTCTTGATGTGGCGCGCTTCGATGCCGGGCTGCTTCGGGTGACGGTCGGCGAGGGGCGTGGCGAGGTCGCTGCCGAGGTTGAACAGCTCGTTCTGGATGCGCCGCAGGGCACCCTCGATCTCGACGCGTGCGTCCTCCGGGCCGGGCGTCTCGCGGTTGGCGGTGCGCACCAGCCCGAGGATCGAGTTGAGCTCGTCCACGGTGCCGTAGGCCTGGATGCGCAGCGCGTCCTTGGCGACCTTCCGGCCCCCGACAAGCTGCGTTTCGCCGCCGTCGCCGGCGCGGGTGTAGACGCGGGTGATGCGGATCGTCATGGGGGAAAGGCTAGCGGAGATCCGCGGCCGGCGCCAGCCCGGGCACTCGCTCCCAGGCTCACCGGTACACCTCCCGCCGATGGCCGATCTTGATCACCGTGATCGTCCGGGACCGGTCATCCACCTGGTAGACGACGCGGATCGCTCCCTGCCGGACACGGGACCCGTCCTTCCCGGTGAGCTTCTGGCAGCCCGCGGGACGCGGGTCGGCCGCCAGTGCCTGGATTCGGGCGACGACACGGCGGCGATCGGCCCGGCGGGGCACCGCCTCCAGTTCACGGACCGCCGAGGGCACGATCAGCAGGCTATACTTTTCCACGGCGCTTGAGGTCCCGCACCGCGGACTCGAAGGAGATCCGCGGTTCGCCGCCCCGGTCGCGCAGCGCCGCCAGGTCTTCCGCGTCCTCCGAGAGGCTGCGGCGCACGGCGTCGTTCACCAGGTCGGAGATGGAGCGATCCGTCTCGGCCGCGAGGAGGCGCAGGGCACGATGCAACTGGGGATCGAAGTAGACCGTCGCGCGTTTCGGTGAGTTTCCCATGCGGTCATGGTAACGTCTTGACGTTGTGACGTCAAGACGTCGGATCGCCCCGGATCTCCCCATATCCCGGCCCACTCCCCGCCCCACGACTCCGGACCCTGTGGATGAACCGCTCCCGCTCCTGTGCTACTGTCCCGCAACGACCCCTGTACCTGGGACCGCCGGCGCCTGCCGGCGCAGGCCGCGAGACCAACGGGAGATCCCCATGGGCCAGACCGATCACACCGCCGTCAACCCGATGCTGCCGCGGAGCACGCGAACCTTCCTGGGTCATCCCGTGGGGCTGTTCGTGCTCTTCTTCACCGAGATGTGGGAACGCTTCTCGTACTACGGGATGCGCGGGCTGCTGAAGCTGTACATGGTGAACTACCTGTTCGTCACGCTGCGGCAGTCGCTGCAGGGCAAGCAGTACGACACCGCCGGCGACCCGGGGAGCATCCTGGGCTGGGGCGTGATCAAGCACCTGCTGCCCTCGGCGGACCCGGGCTCGCTGGCCGCCTCGGTGGCCGAGCGCGCCAAGGCGCTGATGGCCACAGTGACCGCTTCCGGCGCACCGATGTACACGGCGGAGGTGGCGCACCGGATCGCCAGCGAGACGAGCGCGGTGCAGCAGGGAGCCTCGGTGATCTACGGCTGGTACACCGGGCTGGTGTACCTCACTCCCCTGCTGGGCGGCTACCTGGCGGACAAGTTCCTGGGTCAGAAGAAGGCGGTGTTCATCGGCGGCGGGCTGATGGCCATCGGCCAGTACATGCTGTGGGGCTCGGAGAGCCTGTTCTTCGTGGCACTGCTGCTGCTCATCCTGGGCAACGGCTTCTTCAAGCCCAACATCTCCACGCAGGTCGGCAGTCTGTACCCGCAGGGCGACCCGCGACGCGACGGCGCGTTCACCATCTTCTACATGGGGATCAACCTGGGCGCGTTCATCTGCAACCTGATCTGCGGCACGCTGGCGGCGCTGTACGGCTGGCGCTGGGGCTTCTTCGCCGCGGGCGTGGGCATGTGCCTGGGGCTGGTGGTGCAGGCGCTGGGGCAGCGCTTCCTGGCTCCCGACACGCTGCAGGCGCGCCAGCACGCGGCGGTGGCCGCGAAGCAGGAGAAGCCCGCCCCGCATGCGCCGCTCACGCCCGTCGAGTGGCGCAGCATCTGGGCGCTGGTGATCCTGTGCGGGCTGAACATCGTGTTCTGGGCGGTGTACGAGCAGCAGGGCAACACCATGCAGACCTGGGCCGACGAGAAGACCATCTGGCCGGTCATCCTGGGCTTCCAGATCCCCTCCACGTGGTTCCAGTCGGTGAACCCGTTCTTCATCTTCCTGTTCGCGCCGTTCCTGGACATCTTCTGGCGCTGGCAGAACAAGAAGGGTCAGGAACCCACGTCGGTGGCCAAGATGGCGGTGGGTTCGATGATCCTGGGCCTGTCGTTCATCGTGATGATCATCGGCGTGTGGATGGTGGGCTCGGGCCAGGGCAGCTGGTTCTGGCCGGTGTTCTGCACCATGCTGCTCACGGTGGGGGAGCTGTACCTCTCGCCGGTGGGCCTGTCGCTGGTGACCAAGGTGTCGCCGCGGCGCATCGTGTCCATGATGATGGGGATGTGGTTCCTCTCCAGCTTCTTCGGGAACATCCTGTCGGGCTACATCGGACAGCTCTACACCATCATCCCGAAGGAGATGTTCTTCCTGATCCTGCTGCTGCTGGGCTGTGGCACGGGCATCGCCATCTGGCTGTTCAACAAGCCCCTCAAGGAGGCGATGGCCTCGCACAGTACATAGGGGCGGCAGCCGGCCGTTTCCAGCGACAACGCAAGGGCTGGAGGGCCGGCGATCGACAGCCGGACGCACGAAGCGGCGGCAGGCGACAACGCGAAGGGGCGGGCCCGGACGGGACCGCCCCTTCGCGTTGTCGCCTGCCCTGCGGCCCCGCCCCGTCTCCTACTTGCCGCCGAGCACCTCGATGGCCCGGTCGAGCTGTGGATCGCCCGCTCCGGCGTCGTCCTCGGGGGTGGCGGGCACGTCCACGTCGGGCTTCACCCCGCCCCATGTCTCGGTGTCCTCGCCCTTGAGCGTCCAGCAGCCGCGGTAGGGCAGACGGAAGGTGCTGCCGTCCACCAGGCGGCGGGCTCCCGTGCCGATGAGCCAGCCGTAGGTGGTCCGCCCCACGATCTTGCCCAGCTTCAGCTCCCTGAACCCGTTACCGCACACCTCGGCGTTGGACAGGGACACCTCGTTCAGCAGCATCGCCGTGGGCTTCGCCCAGACGTTGGCCGGGGTGAAGTGGCGCGGGAAGCCGCGCACCCCGCGGTACTGGTAGGGCCGCCGCCACAGGTAGGTGAGCAGCTCCTCGTCGATGGCCCCGCCGGTGTTCCAGCGCATGTCCAGCAACAGGCCGGCCCTGCCGTCCCCTTCCGCTTCCAGGATCCGCTTGAACTTGGCGATGTCCGCGGAGCCGCACGCGGGCAGGTGGATGTAGACGTAGCGATCGCCGGTCCTTCTCTTCACGTACTCGCGCCGGCCCTCGTCCCAGTCGTTGTAGCGCAGTGCGCGCTGTTCCGCCGGGCTCACGCCCTTCACGGTGACCTCGCGCGCGCCCGGTGTGGCGGAGCCGCGGAACTCCCCCTCGGCCACCGGGGCGGCCGCGACCACCAGCCGGATGCGCTTGCCGGCCTTGTCGGAGAGCCATGCGTCGTCGCGCGCGCCGGCATGGAGCGGCTGGCCGTCCACCGCGAGGATGTACTCGCCGACGGCCACCTTCACGTTGGGCTGGTCCAGCGGGCCTTCGCGATACACGCCGGATAACCGCGCTCCCACCTGCCCCGCCGCCGGGGCCTCCAGCTCGCACCCCAGGCCCGCGGTGGGCTGGTCGGGCTGCTGCGGCGGGCCGTACGCTCCGGTGTGCGAGGAGTTCAGCTCGCCCATCATCTCCCGCAGCTGGTCCTCGAAGTCCACGTGGTGCGCCACGTACTCCGCGCGCGCCTCGTACTTCGCGCCCACCTTCTCCCAGTCCACCCCGTGGTGGCCGGGGTCGTAGTAGGAGTCGCGCAGCGTGGTCCACGCCTCGTGGAACATCTGGCGATACTCGCCGGGGGTGTTGACCGTCACCTGCGCGGCGTACGTCACTTCGGCGGGGCCGGTGGCCGTGCCGCCCTCTCCCATGGTGAGCACGCGGATGCCGCCGCCGGCCAGGTAGTAGACCTTCTTGCCGTCCTTGTCCCACTGCAGCGCGCCAGGCCGCGCGAAGTTGCCACTCTCGCCCAGGCGCGGGGCCACCGGCTCCCCGGAGGTGAGCGCGCGCGCCTTTCCGCCCTCGGCCGGCATGCTGTGGACCTGCGTGCCGTTGAGGTCGCGGTGGAGGAACACCAGCGTCTTGCCGTCCGGCGATGGAACCGGCTCGTAGCAGTCGCCCGAGGTGTCGAGCAGGCGCTTGAAGCGCTTCTCGATCCGGGTGAAGTCGATCTTCACCGGGACGGCGGGCTTCGCGGCGTCCGCGCCCTTCGCGACCGCGGCGCCATCCTTCGCGACCGTGGCGCCGTCTTTCGCTCCCGCCGCCTTGCCCTCGCCCTCCTTCTTCGCGGCGTCGGGCAGGAACAGCGAGTCCAGCTTGCTCTCCGTGAACTTCACCGTGTCCGGAAGGAGCGGCAGCCGGTACAGGTCGGTGTTTCCGTCGCTCACGCTGCCGCGGTCATGGGCCTCGCGGTTGGAGATGAAGTACAGGTTCTTCCCATCGCGGCTCCACGTGGGCTGCAGCGACTCGTGGTTGGCGCGGGTCACGTTCACCGGCGTCCCGCCTTCCATCGGCACGATCCAGATCTCGTGCTCCTCGTTGGTGGTGAGTGCGGTGTAGGCCAGCCAGCGGCTGTCGGGCGAGACGGCCAGTGCGCAGTCCAGTTCCTCGTTGCCCACCGGGCCCTTCACCAGCGTGCGTTCGGCTCCGCCGGCCAGCGGCACGGCGCAGATGTCCTGCGCCCCGCGAAAGTACGTCACGGTCTTCCCATCGGGGCTCACCACCGGCGAGCCTTTCTCCCCCGTGCCCTCGGTGAGACGCCTCGGAGCCCCGCTGCCGTCGGCGGGCACCACGTGCACCTGGAAGCTCCCGGTGGGGTCGCTCACGTACACCAGCGAGCGCGAATCCGGAGTCCAGGCCACGTACCTGTCGCGCTCGGGGCCGCGCGTTATGTGACGCGTCTCGCCGCCGTCCGCGGGCAGCACGAACAGGTCGCCGCGCACCACCAGCGCGATCTTCTTCGAGTCGGGCGAGAGCGCCATCTCGCTGGCCTCCCGGTTCAGCGTGCGGGTCTCCTCCAGCGGGCGCTCGAAGTCGGCGCCGGCCAGGATGCGGACTTCGCGGCTCTCGCCCGACCGGGTGTCGGTGATCCACACGCCCATGGCGTGCTCGTAGGCCACCCGCGAGCCGTCGGCGGAAATGGACGGGAAGCGCACCGGGTCGTCGGTGAACTTCGTCAGCGCCTCGGGCGGGGCGCCCGGTCCCGCCTGCCGGTACAGGTTGGGGTTGCGGCCGTCCCGGTCGGACACGTAGTAGAAGGTCTTCCCGTCCGGGCCCCACATGGGCCAGAGGTCGTCGCCGTTCCAGTCGGTCCAGCGCGCGTACCTGCCGCTGGCCGGGTCGCACGTCCACACGTCGGCGTTGTTGGAGCCCTTGTAGCCGATCCGCCACCAGAAGCGCAGCGCCTGGTCGCCCAGGTTGAGCATCAGCGTCCGGCCGTCGGGAGAGAACGAGGCGCTGGTGGCGTCGTCCCAGAAGGTGCGCGTGAGCCGGCGCGCCATGCCGCCCGCCAGCGGCACGGTGTACGCGGCGTAGGCGGTGTTGCGCCCGCTCACGAACACCACCTCGCGGCTGTCCGGGGTGAACCCGGTGGGGATGTCGTCGGACGAGTGCCAGGTGAGGCGCCGGGGCAGGCCGCCTTCCGAGGGCATCACGTACGCGTCGAAGTTGTTGTTTCGGTTGCTGGCGAACGCGAGCCACTTGCCGTCGGGTGACCACACCGGGGCGCGCTCGTAGGCCGCGTGCGCGGTGAGGCGGCGCGCCACGCCGCCCGCCGCGGGCACGCTCCACAGGTCGCCCACATAGCCGAACACGAGGGTCGTCCCGTCGGGCGAGAGCGCCGGGTACCTTCCGCCGCGAATGGGCTCACCGGGGCGCGCCCATGCGGGCGCGGCGGGGGCCGCCGGCTCGGCGGCGCGGGAGGCGCCGGCCCCGGCGGCGATCCCGGCGGCGGGCGCGAGGAGGCTCACGAGGACGCGAAACACGAAACGGGACCCGGCGGTCCACTGGCTCATGGGACGGCTCCTTGCCAGGGTGGCGAGAATGGAGAATCCGAAGGCGCGGGCACGTGGGAATACAACGCCGGGAGCCCCGTGCGCGTCAAGGATGGTGTGGTCACGCGGGGTCGGGGCGGCGTTCGAGCCGCCGCGATGCCACGCGATGCCGCGGCGCCTTGACACCTCCCGGGGCGCGCCCGCATTCTGGGCGTCGCCCCTTCGTTCGCCGCGTGCCGCCACGGCGCGCCCGATGCTCCCGGCCGAATTGGAAGGCTCCCGCGATGAAGCAGTCTCTCAGCCGCATCCAGGCCGTCGTCGTCCTCGTGGCGGCGGGCTCGTTCGTAGGCCTGGCGTTCAACCTGGCGGCGCCCAAGGGCGTGCTCTCGCTGACCGCGCGCACCGCGACCGCGGAGGCCGCCGCTCCCGCGCCGGATCCCGCGCCGGCGCCCACCGCGGCTTCGGCGACGACGCAGGAGCCGGCCAGCCCGGCCGCGGCGCCGCGAGAGGCGAAGAAGCCCGTCCGGAAGTCGGCTGCGAAGGCCGCGCCCGCAAAGGCCACGAGCGCGAAGGCCACGAGCCCGAAGGCTGCGCCAGCAAAGGCCACGAGCGCGAAGGCCACGAGCGCCAGCCCCGCCGCGGCACCCGCCGGCGCGAAGCCCGTTCCGGCCACCGCGGCTCCGCCCGCCGCCCCCGAAAAGCCGGCCGCGCCCCAGGTGGTGGAGCTCCCCGAGGCGCGGTTACTGCAGCTGCAGAAGTCCGCGATCCTGCTCGACGCCCGCGAGCGCAATGTCTACGAGCTGGGCCACATTCCCGGAGCGCTGAGCCTGCCGGATCCCGAGTTCGCCACCGCGTTCGCCCGGCTCGAAGCGCGGCTGCCGCGCGACGCGAAGATCCTGGTCTACTGCGAGAGCGAAACCTGCGACCAGGCCGAGACCGTCTCCTGGAACCTGGTGCACAAGGGATACAAGAACATCCTGCTGTTCAAGAAAGGCTGGTCGGCGTGGGAAGCGGCGGACTACCCCCAGGAAAAGGGACCGTCCCGGTAGCCTGGAGGGCGCTGCGGGCGCTGTGCCTGCTGGCGCTGGCGGTGCTGATGATCGGCGCGGCGCTGGGGAAGTTCCAGCGCCCGATGGCATTCCTGCGCGCGGTGATGGCCTACCAGCTGCTGCCCCAGGGCCTCAACACCGCGGTGGCGGTGACGTTCCCGGGCATCGAGCTGGTGGCGGGGCTGGTCCTGCTGGGCGGGCTGCTCACGGCGTGGCGCCCCCTCAACCCCGGAGGGCAGCCCTCGCGGTTTGAAGTCCTCGTGGAAGCCGCCGGCTGGGTCACGGCGGGCATGATGTGCCTGTTCAGCGTGATCCTGGCGGCGGAGATCCTGATGGGCCGGAAGCTGGACTGCAGCTGCTTCGACATGCTCGGCAACTACCTGCCGTTCCTCAAGAGCACCAACGTGAACTGGGGCACGGTGGGGCGCGACGTGGCGATCCTGGCGCTGACGGTGCCGGTGATCGTGCGGTGGCCGCGGCGGGCTTCACAGGCAGGGCTTTCGGACGCGAAGGCCACACCCGTGACCCCTTCGACACCCTCAAGTTGATGGACGCAGTCCAGGCTACCGCCCCTTCAACCGCCCCCTCAGATACTCCACCTCCCCGACCTTCCTGAACTCCCCCGCCCCGGCCACCTCCTCGCGCGTCATGGTCAGCCGCCCGCGCCGCGACAGGTCGTAGCGCAATCGCACCTGGCCCGCCGCGCGGGCGCCGGTGAGCGTGAGAACCAGCGCTTCCGCCCGCCCCTCCAGGCACAGCACCGCACCCGAGGCGTCGGTGAAGACCATGCGGTAGCGGTCGTCCGGCTCGCGTGTCAGGAAGGCCACGGTCTCGTACTCGCGCCGCGGACCGGAGGTGACCTTGCTCTGCAGTTGCATCACGGTGTGCTCGTACTTCCACTGGGCCAGCAGGCGGTCCACCGAGCCCCTATCGCCCGGCGGGCTGCCCTGCCACACGCCCGCGAAGCGGTCGAGCAGCGTGTCGGTCAGCGAGGCGACGGCGTGGAACTGCAGCGTGTCGGGCGCCGGCGCCGGCGAAGGCGCGGGTGCCGCGGCGGGTGGCGAAGCTGCGGCGGGCGCGGACGCGGCAGCGGCAGCGGCCGGCAGCGCGGGCCCGAACGTCGCCATCATCGCCGCGGCCGCCAGGCCGGGCATCCATCCGTTGCGCATCACCTGGCCCACTTCCAGAACCGCACGAAATTGAGCCCCATGGCGTCCTCCACCTGTTCCCGCGTCCACTTCTTCTTCAACAACTTCGCGGCCACGCGCCAGGCCTCCTCGGAGAGCAGGCAGCCGGCGCGGGCTTCCCCGGGCCGCAGGTCGTCCGGGGATTCGAATGCGAACCCGTTGGCCGCACCGTGCGGCACGCGCCCCGCGTACAGGCACGCCCCGTCCACGGGCGCGGGCGAGCGCAGTTCCCCCTGGTCCAGCAGCAGTCCCTGGGCGGCGATGCGCCGGGCCTCCGCGGGCGTGGGCGCGGTCTCGGGCAGCACGGCGCGCACGCCGAGCCGCTGCAGGAACATCAGCAGCGTGGTGTCGGCGAGATCGAAAGACCCCACGCGCGCCTCCAGCACCACGCTGGTCCTGCCGTGGCGGGCGTGGTCCTCGAGGTCCTCAGCGGTGTGCGCGACCTGGATCCAACCGGTGTCCCCGCCGCATTCGCGCTCCAGCTGCGCCACCCGCGCCATGGCCTGCAGCGGTTCCGCGGGAGGCAGCGCCAGCAGCACCACTCCCGCGCCGTGGGCCACGGCCACGCGCAGGCCGTGCCCGGCCTCGTCCCAGCGCGCGCGCGACACGGGCCGGCCGAGGCGGGCGGCCAGGCGCGGCAGGCGGCGGTTGTCCACGTGCCAGGCCGAAGTGTCGGCCACCGCGTGCAGCATCCGCGCCTCGAAGCGCCCCACGGACTCGAACACGTCGCGGCGCAGCTTCCAAGGCTGGTCCTCGGGCTGGTGATAGTCGGGATGCTCGCCCGCCGACGCGGTGAACAGCGAGGGGATGCCGCGTTCCGAGAAGGGCCAGTGGTCGCTGTCGGGCCCCGAGCCCCACGAGCGCGACCGCGCGCGCAGCGAGTCGGGCAGCAGCGCGCGCGCCATGCGCACCAGCTCGGGATAGCGGTCCACACCGCCGAAGTTGGGCACCGGCTCCCCCAGGCCCACCATGTCCAGGTTCAGCATTACCGCGATGCTCTCGGCGGGCGGGTGCTCGGCGAACCAGGTGGAGCCCTGGAGTCCCTGCTCCTCGCAGCCGAACAGCGCGAAGTACACCGTCCGCCGGGGCCGCCACGGGCCGCGCGCGGTGGATCTCGCCAGTTCCAGCACCGTGGCCGCGCCGGAGGCGTTGTCATCAGCGCCGGCGTAGACGCGTCCCATGGCGTCGCGGCCCATGTGGTCCAGGTGCGCGCCCACCACCACGCACTCCTTCCTCAGCGCGGGGTCCGAGCCGGCGATCCTGCCCACCACGTTTCGGCCCACCGCGTGCTCCTGCGCCTGGCTCTTCACCTCCAGGCGGACGCGGCGGTCCAAGGCGAAGCCCACCGGCCGGTCCAGCTCCATGGCGGCCTTGATCTCGGTCCAGGTGCGGCCGGTGCCCACCAGGAGGTCGCGCACCACGCGCAGCCCCACCCACAGCGACGGCATGTCGGGCGTGAAGTAGCGTTCCTGGACGGTGCCCCACAGCGGCCGCTCGCCCTCGAACATCAGCGCGGCGCGCGCCCCGTGGGCGCGGGCGTTGCGGACCTTCCAGCCGTTGGCGCGCTGATCCTCCCAGCGGCCGCCCGTCCGGGGGGCGCCCCGGAGGAACAGCACCACCTTGTCCCTCACGTCCAGGCCGGCGTAGTCGTCGTAACCCCTTTCGGGTGCGGAGATGCCCCAGCCCACGAACACCACCGGGGCTTCCACCGCGCCGGAGCCCGAGTAGAGCGGCGCCACGAAGTCGGGGCCGTAGGCGTAGTGAATGTCACCCGGCGGGGCCCCGAGGTAGGTCAGTTCGGGCACGCCGGCAAGCCGGGTGGCGAGGAAGGTGTAGGGCTGGAAGAAACTGGAGTCTCCGACGCCCGGATGCAGCCCCCACTCCAGCAGCCGCGCCGCCGCAAAGGCCTCCGCGCGCGTCCCGCCCGGCTGGCCGGTGCGTCGCCCTTCCAGGGAGTCCGCGGCCAGCACCTCCGCCAGCCCCCGGGCCATTTCGCCGTCGAAGCCCGGCTGAGCCCGCGTCGGCAATCCCGGCAGCGCGAGGGCCAGCGCCAGCGCCAGGGCCAGGGCGAGTCCGGGGGACGCGGGGCGATGGAACACGAGGGCCTCCGTGAGGGGATCGGGAAAGGGTGTCGGCGCGCGATTGTGGCACCTGGCCCGGGAGGTGGCAAGCGAGGGGGGTATGTGTGGGAGCCGGGTGGACGGCGCGGGGAGGGGGGCCTCCGGCGCCGGCGGGGAGATACTCTGAGGGCTCGCGGAGTGCGGTCCCGGGCGCCCGAATTGGGTTGTTTCGGCGGCGTTGCCAAGTCTATTCTACGGTTGGTTTTTTCCGCGCGGCCCACCCGGCGGCCGCGAACTCGTCCGACCCGGGTTCCGACCCGTCCCAAGAGGTACTCTCTGTGATCCAGGGCGCACTCTTCGGGGCCGGCAACATCGCGCAGCGTGGGCACTTGCAGGCCCTCGACTCCGATCCCGCGCTCTCCTCGGAGATGCGGATCACATCCTGCTGCGATCTGGCCCCTGCCAACCTCGAAGCCGTCCGCTCCCGGTGGCCGGCGATCCGCACCTATGGCTCGGCCGGAGCCCTGTGGGCCGCCGAAAAGCCGGACTTCGTGGACATCTGCACCCCACCGGACTCCCACGCGGCGCTCATCCGCGAGGCGGCGTCGCGGAATTGCCACATCTTCTGCGAGAAGCCGCTGTGCCGCTCCTCCGCCGAGGCCGGGGAGCTGGACGCGGTGCTGCGCGACCGGCCGCTCGTGTTCCTGCCCGGGCACCAGTATCACCACGCACCGCCATGGCGCGCGGTGGCCGACGCCGTGCGCGCGGGCGACATCGGCGAGCTGCGCTTCGTGGAGTGGACGGTGTGGCGCAAGGAGGCCAACCCCGGCAGCGCCGCGTGGGCGCCCACGTGGCGCACCGACCCGCGGGTGGGCGGCGGCGGAATCCTGATGGACCACGGCGCGCACGTCGTCTACCAGCTGCGTTCGCTGCTGGGCGACCCGCTGGCGGTGACCGCGCTGATGCAGAAGCTGCGGCCCGATCCCTACCCGGTGGAGGACACCGCCACGGTGGTGTTCGAGTACTCCCGGGCGGTGGCGCGGCTGGGGTTCACGTGGGCCTCGCCGCTGCGCGAGATCACCAACCGGCTGGTGGGCACCCGGGGCGAGATCCGCGTCTCCGATGATCGCATCGTGCTGGCCCGCGGCGGCGAGGAGCAGGAACTGAAGTTCGGCGCCGGCATGTCGGCGAACTCGTCGCACTCCGAGTGGTTCGTGCCGCTGTTCCGCGAGTTCGTGGCGCGCGTGAAGCGTCGCGACCACGCGCGGGACGCGTGGGAGGAGGCCGTGGCCTCGCTGCGCACGCTGGAGGCCTGCTACCGCTCGTCCGCCGAGGGGCGCACCATCCGGCTGCCCGCCACCGAGAAGGCGACCGCGTGAAGCGCCTCGAGTGGCTCTTCCTGGCGCTGGGGGCGGGCCTGTTCCTGCTCCTGCTGCGGCAGTTCGGCCTGGTCTCACTGCTGAACTCGCTGGCCGGGCAGGGCCCGCTCTTCCTGCTGGTCCTCATCCCCACCGCCGTCTCCTACCTGCTGTTCTGCTTCGCGTGGTGGCTGGCGCTGGACCCCGCCGCCCGACGGGAGCTGAAGTTCCGCTACCTCTTCCTGGTCTCCATCGCCGGGTTCTCTCTCAATTACATGACGCCGTTCATCGCCCTGGGCGGCGAGCCGCTGAAGATGATGCTGATCTCGCGGCGGCTGGGAAAGCACCGCGCGGTGAGCTCGGTAATCGCCTACAACGCCCTGCACGTGCTGAGCCACATGGGCGTCTTCATCGTGGCGCTGGTCCTGGGCTTCTGGCTGCTCGAGCTCACGCCCACGCGCGTGGTGGCGCTCGGGGGCGGCGCGGCGGCGGCGGGCCTGGTGGCGTTCGCGCTGCTCACCGCCCACCAGGGCGGACTGGTGGAGCGGCTGTTCGGCTGGCTGGGCCGCCAGCGGCTGGTGAAGATCCGGGCCGACCGGCTGGCCTCGTGGCAGGAGCGCCTGGTGCGCTACGACGACAGCGTCACCAGCTTCTACCGCGAGCGCCGGGGCAGCTTCTGGCTGGCGCTGGGCGCGGACTTCCTGGGCCGGGCCATCTGGGCCATGGAAGTCATGGTGATGATGGCCAACGTGGGCATCTGGCTGAACCCGCTGCGCACCTTCTTCGCGCACTCGGTCAGCTCGCTGATGCAGGTGGCCACCTTCTTCGTGCCCTATGAACTGGGGGTGAAGGAAGGCAGCTTCTACCTGTGCCTCAAGTGGCTGGAGGCGGACCCCTCCTACGGGATCTACCTGGGGGTGGCATCCAGGCTGCGAGAGCTGATCTGGATCGCCGGCGGGCTGGCCATCATGGCCGCGCTGGGGGTGCGGCGCATGCCGAAACTGGCGGAAGCGCCCGAGGAATCCCGCGGCGGCCCGATGCTGCGCCCCGCAGCGCCACGGCCGCGGGGAGCGGAATTCGGCCGGAAGGCCGCCCGGGACGAGGAGCCGGTCCTGAGCGAGGAAGCCCAGTGAGCCTGAAGCGCCTTCGGTCGGAGCTGGAGTCGCGCCAGGTGTTCAAGGCCTGGGAGATCGAGGAGAACCTCGATCGCTATTTCTTCCGGCCCGTGGCGGTGGTGTTCACCGCCGCCTTCCTCCCGATGCGCGTGACCCCCGACCAGGTCAGCGTGGCCGGGATGCTGATCGGCATGGGGGCCGCCTTCCTGATGTTCTCCCCTTCGGTGCCGGTCCTCGCGACGTGCGTGGCGCTGCTCTGGATCGCCGAGGTGATGGATGCAGCCGACGGCCAGCTTGCCCGCCTCCGGAAGGAGCCCTCCCGCTACGGCCGGATCGTGGACGGCGTGTGCAGCATGCTGATGTTCGTGGTGATCTACTCGGTGCTGGGGTGGGGACTGGTGTCGCAGACGGGAGAGTGGATGTGGGGCGCCCTGGCGTTCCTGGCGCTGGCCTCGCACTCGCTGCAGAGCGCGCTGTACGACTTCTATCGCACCGAGTACATCCGCATCGTGAAGAAGCGCGAGGCGCTCGACCCGGACTCGCCCGAGGCGCTGGCGCGGGCGCGCAGGACCGGGGCGGATGGCGCGGGCGCGGGCCGGGGCCTGGTGCTGGGCCTCTACGAGCACTACGCCGCCCGCCAGGTCTGGACCACGCCCACCTACCAGCCGCTGCTGCGCGCCATCCAGGCCCACTTCCCGGACGGTCCCGTCTCGGAGCACTTCGCCGCGGCCTACGGCGAACGCCAGCGCCGCATGGTGCGCTGGTGGAACTACCT
Organism: Candidatus Eisenbacteria bacterium; assembly: GCA_016235265.1. NCBI lineage: Bacteria > Candidatus Eiseniibacteriota > Candidatus Eiseniibacteriota bacterium. Next base: position 174,530 of record JACRLI010000014.1, on the reverse strand, counting down.
CGGCCCCAACGCCCACCTGGTGCTGCTGTCCGCGTCGGTGCTGCTGCGTCGCCCGGAATGGTACCTGTGGGCCAACGTGCTGCTGCTGAACGTGTACGCGCTGGCGCTGACGTGGACCCAGCGCGGTGCGTCCGAGCGGCTGATCCAGGACCTTTCGCGGGAGGAGCCCGACCCCCGCCCGGTGCCGGTGCGCGGCGGGGCGATGGCCGAAGCGAAATGACCGCCTCCCGCTGGGAGGCGGTGCTGTTCGACTTCGGGGGCACCCTGGACGGCGACGGCATCCACTGGAGCCGCCGCTTCGACGCCGCCTTCCGCGCCCAGGGCCTGGAGTACCCCGCCACCGCCCTGGACCCCGCCTTCCGCGCCGCCGAGGACGCGATCAACGCCGACGCCTCGGTGGCGGGGCTCAACCTCCACGCCTCGCTGCGCATGGAATGCGGCCTGATGCTGGCCCACCTGGGCTTCCCCGACCCGGCCCCGGCCGACCGGGCGGCCGCGTTCCTGCTGGCGGAGACCCGGGACCATCTCGACCGCAATTCCAGGGTCCTGGAATCCCTCCGGGGCCGGGCCCGCGTGGCGATCCTCTCCAACTTCACCGGCAACCTGGAGTTGATCCTGCGCGAGGAGGGGCTGCTGCCCCTGGTGGACGCGGTGTGCGACTCGGCCGTGGTGGGGCTGCGCAAGCCCGACCCGGACTTCTTCCTGCATGCGCTGGGCCGGCTGGGGGCGACGCCGGCGGGTGCGATCATGGTGGGGGACTCGGTGGACATGGACCTGCGCCCGGCCCGGGCCCTGGGAATGGCCACGGCCTGGGTGCGCGGCCCGGTCCAACGCCGGACAGATTTCCGGCCGGACTTCACCCTGGGCAGCGCCCGGGACTTCCTGGCCGTGTGGGATGGTGGGATTTGAGGCCGGGCGTTCCTGAAACCGGGAGGGGCGGCAGGTGAAGGCGGGGATCCTGGCCGCCGGGGAGGGCTCGCGGCTGCAGCAGGAGGGCCGCCGGGTCCTCAAACCGCTCCTGGAGATCGGCGGCAAGTCGTTGATTCAAAGGACGATAGAGAATCTGCATGCCGCCGGGGCGGAGGAGATCCACGTCATCGTCAACGAGGACTCGGTGGAGGTCCGGGACCGGGTCCTGGCCCAGCCCCTACCCGTTCCGGTGCGCTTTGTGATACGGTCCACCCTTAGTTCGATGCACAGCCTGCTGGTCCTTCGCCCGTTCTTCGAAGGCCGGGAAGCGCTGGTGTCCATGGTGGATTCGGTCCTGCCGCCCGGGGAGTTGCCGGCCCTGGTGGCGCGGGCCCGGGCCCGCCGCCGCTCGGACGGCACCCTGGCGCTGACCTCTTTCGTGGACGACGAGAAGCCGCTGTGCGTCCGGATGACTTCGGACCGGATCACCACCCTGGGCACCTCCCTTCCGGGGGCCCGCTGGGTGACGGCCGGAATCTATTATTTCACACCGCGAGTGTGGCCGGAGCTGGACCGGGCCCAGGAGCTGGGTGTGTCCAGAATGCGCAACTTCCTGGGCCACCTCGTGGACGCGGGTTTCCGGCTGCACGGCCACCGGCTTCCCAAGACGGTGGACGTGGACCGTCCCGGGGACGTGAGGGCCGCCGAGGAGTACCTGGCCCTCTGGGAGCGCAAGGAATGACGCCACAATTCACGGGAATCGCCCGCTCGGTCGAGTTCTCCCCCAATCACGAATCGAACGACGCCGCCATCATGCGCCTGACCCGCGACGCCATCGAGGCCCGCGGCTTCGGCGTCGGGATGGTGAGCGAGGACGATCTCCCGACGGCCAGCATCGCCTCCCCGGTGGTCTTCCACATGTGCCAGGGCCCGCGCAGCATGCCCTGGCTCACGCGTCTCGAGGAGCAGGGTAAGCTCTTGATCAACTCCTCCGACTCCATCCGAAACTGCTACCGCACGTTCATGGTCGAGCGCTTCCACGAGTCCCGCGTGCCCTTCCCGCGCACGGTGATCGTGGAGACCTCCCTGGAGAGCATCCCGGAGGAGGTGGCCGGCCTGCCCAGCCTGTGGGTCAAGCGGGGCGACGTGCACGCCACCCAGAAGGGCGACGTGGTGCACGTGCCCGACCACGGCCAGGCCCTCGCGGTGCTCCGGGGCATGCGCGACCGCGGCATCGATCGCGCGGTGCTGCAGGAGCACCTGGTGGGCGACGTCATCAAGTTCTACGCCATCCACAACAACGGGTTCTTCGAGTGGTACCACTCCGAGGGACCGGGAACGCGCCCGGTGGACCCCGAGGCGCTGCGCGTGGAAGCCGAGCGCGCCGCCGACGCAGCGGGGCTGTCCATCTACGGTGGGGACCTGGTGGTCCACGACGGGGGCATAACGCTGATCGATCTCAACGACTGGCCCAGTTTCGCCCGCTTCCGGGATCGGGCTTCTCAGAAGATCGCCGATCAGATCGTGAAAGAGGCCCGACTCCATGGCAGAATCGACTAAGTCCCGAGCCGTCCACCTCCAGACCGAGATTCCCGGACCGAAATCCCGCCAGCTGTTCGAGCAGGAACAGAAGTTCATCGCCCCCGGCACGCAGGGCTTCGCCCTCATGTCGCGCCTGGTGATGGACCACGGGAAGGGCGCCACGCTCACCGACGTGGACGGCAACCGCTTCATTGACTTCATCGCCGGCATCAACGTGGCCTCGCTGGGCCACTCGCACCCGAAGTGGGTGGAGATGATGACCGAGCAGATCCGCAAGGTCTCGGTGGGCAGCTTCACCTCCCCCAACCGCGTGGCGGTGACCGAGCTGATCGCCTCCGTGACCCCCGGCGACCTCAACCGCGTGCAGTTCTACAGCGGCGGGTCCGAGGCGGTGGAGTCGGCCATCCGGCTGGCCAAGGCGTACACCGGGAAGTACGAAGTGGTGGCCTTCTGGGGCGGCTTCCACGGCAAGACCGGCGGCGTGCTGGGGGCCATGGGCTCCACCTTCAAGCACGGGCTCGGGCCGCTCATGCCGGGCCTGTACCTCACGCCGTATCCCGACTGCTACCGCTGCCCGTTCAAGATGAAGCACCCGGAGTGCAATCTCCACTGCCTGGACTTCGCGCGTGACATGATCAAGCTCGAGACCACGGGCCAGGTGGCCGCGATCCTGGTCGAGCCCATCCAGGGCACCGCGGGCAACATCGTGCCGCCGCCGGGCGCGCTGAAGCGGATCCAGGAGATCGCGAAGGAGTTCGGCGCGCTGCTGATCGCCGACGAGATGATCACCGGCTTCGGGCGCAGCGGCGAGTGGTTCGGCTCCAACCACGACGGGGTGGTCCCGGACATCATGACCTGCGGCAAGGGCATCGCCGCGGGCTTCCCGCTCTCGGTGGTGATCACCAGCGACCGCGTCGGCGACACTCCGCCGTGGAACCAGCCCTCGGGCTCGTCGTCGTCCTACGGCGGCAATCCCATGGCCGCCACCGCGGCGCGCGCCTCGGTGGAAGTGATCCGCGACGAGAAGCTGGTGGAGAACTCGCGCAAGGTGGGCGCGGCCATGCTGGCGCGATTCAAGGAGTTCGAGCGAAAGTTCTCCTTCGTGGACGGCATCGACGGCAAGGGCATGCTGATCCGCGTCGAGTTCGTGAAGGACAAGGCGACGAAGGAGCGGCTGGACAAGAAGCAGTGCGCGGCCATCTTCCACCGCGCCCTGAAGCGGGGCCTGCTCACCATGGCCTACACCAGCAGCTTCCGGGTGAACCCGCCGCTGGTGCTGGACGAGGCCACCGCGATGGAGGGCATGGACATCCTCGAAGAGGTGTTCGCCGAGACGGAGAAGGAGTTGCGCGGGTAGAGCCGGAGCGGCGGGGCCCTGCACGGCCAGGGCAGGCGCGCTGCGGGCCGGCACTCTTCCGGCAACGAAATCGGGGCGGGCTTCCAGTGGAAGCCCGCCCCATTGCGTTCAACCCGGGACCGCCGGCGCAGGGCCGGCGGAGTCCCTTACGTCCACGGACCGCGCGCCCCGGCGCGGCGTCCGCGCTAGATCTCGAATGCCTCCGCCAGCGCCACCAGCCGGTGCATCACCACCTGGCGCGCCTGGTTGATCTGCTCGCTGCTCAGCCCCAGGAACTTGCGGGCGTCCTCGAAGGCGCCCGCGCTGTCGCGGCACTGGCAGTACTCCTGCTGGTCGGTGAGCATGCAGGCCAGTCCCACCAGCACCTCCAGCTCGCGGCCCGGCTCCAGCCGCGGCTCGGCGTGGTGCAGGATCACATCCTGCAGGCTGGTCGGGAAGTTCCATTCCGCGGCCAGCTCCGCCCCGAGCTCGGGATGGGTGGTTCCGATGGCCTCGAACTCCACGTCCATCAGGCGGCGTCCCGCGGCGATCTCCTCGGCGAAGTGCTCGGCCGCGTCCGGCGGAAGGCACCGGTCGAGGGCCAGCACCCCGAGGTCGTGCAGCAGGCCGTGCGAGAACGCCAGGTCCCCGATCTTCAGCCCCTGGATCTCGGCGATGGCCTCGGCCGCCAGCCCGGTGCCCACGCAGTGCCGCCAGAAGAGCACGCTGTCGAACACGCGCGACGCGCCTCCCTGGGACATCAGGCCCACCTGAACGATGGTGCCCATGCACATCTTCTTGATGACGTTGAACCCCAGGAGCGTGATCGCCTCGGGAATCGTCTGGATCCCCCGGCTGCGGCCGTAGCTCGCCGAGTTCGCGAGCTTCAGCAGGGTCGCGACCAGCGAGGGATCGGCGCAGATGGCCTCGGCCAGCGTGGTGGAGTTGGAAGCCGGGTTGTCGATCACCTGCCACACCCGCATCATCGTGTGCGGCAGCGGGGGCAGGCCCTTGACCTGCCGCACCAGCTGTTCGCGAGGCACGATCAGGACGCTCACGGGCGATTCCTCCGGGGAATGAAGCCGTCGTGCTCAGGACGCGTCGGGTGCTTCGGCGCACCGGGTGGCGGCGCCTCGGCCGCGCGTCCGGAAAACTGGGGGCACTGTGGAAGTATCGGCCGCGCGGGAGGGGTCATTGAGGATTCCCGCAGCGGGGCGCCGGGAAATGCGCCGCGGAGGGCGCGGCCCTAGACCCCTGCGCGGGCGCGCACTTTGCGGAGCTGATTCCGGGCGGCCGCCGCCTCGGCGGCCTCGTCGAAGCGCACCGGCCGGCCGTCGCGCACCAGCCACTCGCCGCCGGCGAGCACCGCGCGGACATTCTCCGGCCGGGCCGAGTACACCACGGCGCCGGCCCACGCCTCGGCGGTGGCCGCCTCCAGCGGATTCCAGCCCCGTCCCAGGTCCAGGAACACCGCGTCCGCCGACTTCCCAGCCCGGAGGCTGCCGATGTCGGAATCCCATCCCAGGGCGCGCGCGCCGCCCAGCGTGGCCATCTCCAGCACCTCCAGCGCCGGCATGGCGGTGGGGCCGTGCTTCGGCTTCTGGATCAGCGCCGCCAGGCGCATTTCGGAGAACATGTCCAGGGTGTTGTTGCACGCCGCGCCGTCGCAGCCCAGCGACACCGGGATGCCGCGGGCGCGGAGCCCGGGCACATCCGCCACGCCCGAGGCCAGCTTGAGGTTGGAGCCGGGGCAGTGCAGCACGTGCGCCCCGGTGCGCGCCAGGGCGTCCACCTCGGCGGGCTCCAGGTGGATGCAGTGCGCCAGGCAGCTCACCGGCGAGAGCGTGCCCAGCCGGTCGAGGTGCTCCACGTTGCCGCAGCCGCAGCGGGCGCGCACCGCGTCCAGCTCGCCGTGGTTCTCGGAGGCGTGCGTGTGCCAGCGGGAGTGCTCGAAGTCGCGGGTCATGGCGAAGGAGGCGCGCAGCAGCTCGTCGGTGCACGAGAGCACGAAGCGCGGGGTGAAGGCGTACCGAAGCCGGCCCCCGGCGGTGCCGTGAAAGCGCGTGGCCAGGGCGAAGGCCTCCTCCAGCGCGTCGCGCGTGGGCTCGGCCAGAGGCGGGAACATGAGATTCACATCCATCAGCGCCTTGCCGAACACCGCGCGCAGGCCCGAGGCGGCGATCTCCCCCGCGATCACCTCGGTGCCCTGGATGGTGCCCATGTCCATGAACGCGGTGGTGCCGGAGCGCGTGAGCTCGCACAGGCCCAGGCGCGCCGCGGCGCGCAGCGAGGCCGCGTCGTGCGCGGCCTCCAGCGGGAAGATGCGCTCGCGCAGCCAGTCGAGCAGCTGCAGGTCGTCGGCCAGACCGCGGAACAGCGTCTGGCACAGGTGCAGGTGGGTCTGCACGAATCCCTGCAGGGCCAGGCAATCCCCGA